>JAAYAH010000235.1 GCA_012719445.1 Actinomycetales bacterium
GAGCTGGTGCTGGCCGGGGCGCGGATCACCCCGCGCCCCAAGGACTTCGGGTACACCTCCAAGGAGGCCGAGGCCACCACCCTGCGCGACGGCGACGGGAACCCGCTGGACCCCCAGGAGGTGATGACCCGCCCGGGGTTCGCGGTGTTCGTCGACGCCCAGACCAGCCCGCCGCACTCGGTGGTCTACTGCACCGACCCCGAGCAGTGGGGTTACACCCGCACCCGGCGCACCGCCTACGTGCCGCCGGAGGTCCTCGCCGCGCGCGAGGCCCACACCCAGGCGTTGGAGGTCGCCGCCGAGGTGCGCATGCAGTTCCTGATGACCACCTACGCCTCGGCCAAGGCGGCCAAGATCCTCCAGGTGGAGGCACTGCGCGCGGTCATCACCGATCCGCGCTGCCTTGAGGTGCCCGACTCCTTCCACCCCGACATCCAGCGTCTGGCCGGGTGCGCCCTGGAGCAGGCGGCCACTGCCCGGGCGGACCGGTTGGGCCGGCTGCTGGTGGCGAGGTGGCTGTGCTCGGCAGAGGCCAACCTGCGCCACGTGGCCGCCGGGCGTGGCTGGGGCTTGGACCCGGCGCGGGCCGAGGAATACCTGGGACGGCTCACCGACGCCGGGTACGTGCTGTCCGAGGCCGAGCAGCGCGTGCGCGAGCAGAACCGGGAGTTCCTCGCGGCCCGCGAGCAGGACCTGAGCGAGGAGGAGTCCACCCAGGCCGAGGACAGCGACGACGAGGTCGGTGAGCCCGGCCCCGGCGGCGAGGACGACCCGGCCGAGGAGGACCAGGACGACCCGGTGGGGCACGACCCCAGCGGCGCAGACGGCAGCGACCAGCGCGAGGACACCACCACCGACGCGGACCAGGTCCACGACAGCGGTGACGTGACCGCCGACCACGAGCAGAACCTCGAGGCCGTCCTGGTCACCTCCGCCAGCGGCACCTGAGTCACCTCGCCGCGGGTGGGGCGGGTCAAGACCCGCCCCACCCGTGGTGTCTGCCCGGAGGTCGCTCGGGCCGTGCCCTCTTCCTCGCTTGCTTCATTGCTTGATCGGAGTCCCTATCATGAACACCCCCGAGGTGCCCGCCAGTGTGCAGGTGAGCCTTTCCGGCCCGGCCCAGCTGCTGCAGGCCGTGCCCTACCTGCTCGGTCACGCCGGCCTCGGCGATGACCTGGTGCTGATCTGCACCCGAGAGCACCGCCACACCCTCGCCCTGCGCATGGACCTGTCCCTGCTGGGTCACCCGGCGTTGTGGGAACGCATCAGCGTCCCGCTGTCCGCCGCGGGCGCCGACGCCGTGCACCTGATCGCCTACCTCAGCGGCCAGGTCGACGAGAACGTGCTCGCCGGCCTGCACACCGCGTTCACCCTGGCGGCCGTGACGTGCCCACCGCACCTGGGGATCCTCCGGGCGATCACCACCGCGGGGGGCACCTGGTGGGACCACGACCTGTCCGCCGCGGCCCCCCGCGGGCCGGGCAACGCCGTGGGCGAGGACGCGGCCACCGCCTTGAGCCTGGGCGTGGCGCTGGGCGTGCCGGCACGCGACCGCGACCAGGTCCTGTCCACCCTGGACCCGCACCCGGGAGAGGTCCTCGCCGCGGTGAGCACCACGATCGGTGCGCTGCCGCAGCGCACCAGTGCCCAGCGCCGTCAGATGGTCGCCACGGCCCTGGCCCGGCGATCCGGTCGCCCGGTGGACTTCGAGATCGCCGAGGCCGCCGCGGTGCTGGACGCCCTGACCGACGTGCTCGCCCGCGATGAGGCACTCATCGCCGCCCACCACGAGCACGCCGCCTGGACCTGGCTGGCCCTGGTGCCCTTCGCCCCACCGGCGTGGGTGCCGCCGGTGGCGACCGTGGCGGCAGTGGCCGTGCACCAGCGCGGCAACAGCCTCCTGGCCGGTGCCGCCCTGGAGCGTGCCCTGGCGGTGGACAGCCGGTACCGGCTGGCCCGGCTGTTCCGCCGGGTCCTCGACCACGGGATCACCCCCACCGAGGTCCGCCGCCAGATCCTCGAACCGGCCTGCCGGGACCTGAACACCGGTGAGGTGGACCAACCCTGAGCGCCGGCGGGGCCGGTGCTCCCGAGAGCACCGGCCCCCACCCGCGGCCAGACCGTCCCCAGCTGCGCCGCTCGCCCACCTGTTGCGCGATGACCGGACCGACATCAGGCCGCAGCGGGTCTGGGTAACCTGCCGCCGATGCTCATCGCCGACCTGACCCACTTCCAGGATCTCCCCTTCGACGCCCCGGGACCGGCCCGCAACCTCGCGGCGCACCTGGAACGCATCGTGCGGGCCGCCACCGCCGGGGACGCCGGTGACCCCTGGGCCAGTGCCCTGCCGTGCGGGCGGCGCCCCGGGCGACGCCCGTGCCCGGGGCGGATCGTCGTGCAGCGGAGGGAACCACCCGCGGCGATCGAGTGGCGGTGCGACGCCTGCGGGGACGACGGGGCAATCAGCGGCTGGGAGGACACCCCGTACGACCTTCGTCGCCGTCACCTCGCCGTGGCCGGGACCGTCCACGAGGTCGTCATCGGTGACCACGTCGCAGCCGCACTTCGCGAGTTGATGCTCCTGGATCCTGACAACGAACGGCTGGTGTACTCCCTGCGCGCCCACCCCGACGGGGCCGCCCTGACCGCCACCGTCCGGGAGTTGGAGGACCTGACCTGCTGCGTGGCGGCCGAGGCCAACCACGACGACAACCGGCGCCGCCACCACCGCCTGGACGCGGCGTTCACCGTCCTCAACGACGCCCTCACCGCGATGGACAGGTGACCCGATGCCCCTGCCGGAACTGGACGTGGCCCGCGTGCAGCGCTGGTGCGCCGCGCGCATCCCCGACCGCGCCCGCCACCAGGTCCGCCTCGAACTCGAGGCCGCAGCCCGGCACCTGACCATCGTGGAACGCCGCGCGCCCTGGCGGGAGGACTTCGGAACGGAGTGGAGCACCCTGCCGATCGCCCGCCTGCGCTACACCGCCACCACCAGGACCTGGACCCTGTACTGGCGCGACCGCAATCTGCGCTTCCACACCTACGACCCCCTGCCGCCCTCGGCGCGCATCGAGGACCTGCTGGACGAGATCGACCGCAACCCCGGTGGCATCTTCTGGGGCTGACCCCCCGAACCCGGCGGGCGGGATGCGCCAGAGCCGCACTCGCCTACGGATCCCGGGGGAGTCGACATCACGACGGCGGCCTTCGCCATGGACAGGCTGCACGTCTCACCGGCACCCGCTCTCGAATCCTGCTGTGCGGCGTCCGGTTTGGGTGGAGCAGGTCAGGATGACCCCACCGGCCGGTACGGTGCCCACGGCGACACCAGGAACGCGACGATGTCGGGGTCGAGCGAGGGGACAGGCGTATGGCGGACCGGTTGGTCGTGGACGTCGATGCCCTGGGGGAGTTGGCCAAGCGTCTGGAGAGCATCCGAACCCGCCTCAACGACGGTCCCCGCACCGTTCGCCTGGTGCGTGAGGAGGTCGGCTCGTCGCAGGTGTGCGAGGCGTTGGAGGCCTTCGAGGAGCACTGGGACGACGGCCGAGACAAGATCGACGCCAATGCGAAGAATCTGGCCGGGATGCTGCGGGAATCGGCGAAGGCGTACCGGGAGACCGACGAGCAGC
>JAAYAH010000236.1 GCA_012719445.1 Actinomycetales bacterium
ATGTAGACGAGAACGGCCGCCACCCACACGGTCAGCGCCTTGCGCGTGACCTGCTCGCGGGGGTGGGGCACCAGTCTCGTTTCACTCACAGGTGACCACCTTAGACGCTGTGGTCGGTCCACGGGTGGACTCCGGAGCGGAACCGGTCAGGAGGAGTGCCGCCCCGTCACCAGACCCGCCCGGTTGACGGCCGCGGACACCGCCCGGGAGGAGGTGGCCACCACCCGTTCCAGCGGACCACGCCCCAGGGAGAAGTGCCACGCGGTGGCGAAGAGTCCGGCGACACCGATCTGGATCGCGAACCACAGGACCGGCAGGGTCTCGATGTCCGCGAGGGTGATGAACACCAGGTGCGTGGCATAGAGCGTCAGCGTCATGGTGCCGGCGGCGATCATCGGGGTCAGGGCGTTCTCCGCGACACGCGCCAGCAGGAGGAAACCGGCCATGAGCGCCATCGCGATCCCCGCGCTGCTCAGCAGGGAGAACGGGGTGTTGGTGTGCGGGCCGTCCAGGGCCAGCCACCACCAGGAGGAGGTGGGCAGGGGGCGGTAGTCGGCGGGGCCGAAGGCGGCGACATCGAGAATCTCCCGGTAGGGCAGCGGGGAGTTCGCCCGGAGCCCGGCCCAGCCGCCGGCCACATTGAGCATGAACGCTGACAGCCCGGAGCCGAGCAGGGCCAGGAACCCACCGGCGGCCAGCAGCTGGATCTGCGCGTTCAGTCGTCCCAGCGGCAGGCGACCGAGTCCCATGCCGAGGAAGATGTACGCCATCCAGCTCAGCGCCGGGTACGTGCCACCGGAGATCAGGCTCAGGGCGCTGTCTACGGGATCGGTCGCCAGGGTGACCACGGTGGGCAGCGGGAGGATCTCGTAGTTCAGACCACCGTTGATCAGGTGGATGAGCAGGGGACCCGCCACGGCGGTGAGGCCGGCGAGGATGAACAGCCGGGTCGAGCGCATCCGGGTGAAGGGGATGGCCAACAGGAAGAACAGGCCGTAGTAGGGGAGGATGTTGAACACGTGGGGATCGAGGACATTGAGCCCGATGCCCAGGGCGAAGATGAGCAGCGCCCGCACCGCCAGCGAGGTCGCACTCAACCGCCAGCGGGACCCGGTGTGCGGTGCCTCCCGGCCGGTGATCAGTGCCAGGGACACCCCGGCGAGCAGTGCGAACAGGGCCGCGGAGTTACCGGCGAACAAGGTCCACGTCAGCGTCGGCTGGGCGGTGAGTGAATTCTGGGCCGGCAGTGTGTGGACGGCGATCATGCCCAGCAGGGCGAACCCGCGGGCCGCGTCGAGGCCGACGAGCCGGATACGTGGACGGGCGGGCTCGACCTCCTCGACCCAGTCGGGGGCGGGCAGGGAGGGCACCGGTGTGGCCGCCGTTCCCGTCCACAACGGGCGCGCCGGGCTGGGGCCGGGTTCGGGGCGGACCCCCGGCGGCAGGTCTCCCTCAGGAACCTGGAGAGGAGTGTGCGCCGGTGGGGTCTGGGTGCCGTCGAACGGCTGGGTGGGTGAGGAGTCGAGGGGCATGGGGATCACACCATTTTCTGGGTCAGGGAGCCCTGGATGGGCAGTTGGGTGGTGAGCTGGCCGGCCGGGGTGACGGCCGGGGCAGGAGCGGGAGTGTGGCTGACGGGGTTGCCCGCCCACTCCGAGTCGGCGGGGATCTCGTCGCGGCGCAGGACCAGCGAGGAAGGGCCGATGGTGGTGCGTGCGCCGATGGTCGCGCCGGGCAGGAGGAAGCTGTTGGGCCCGAGGGTGGCACCGGGTTCGAGGGTGACCGGTTCCAGCGACATGATCCGGTCGTGGAAGAGGTGGGTCTGCAGCACGGTGCCGCGATTGACGGTGGCGTGATCACCGATGGTGATCAGGTCGAACTCGGGCAGCCACCAGGTCTCGCACCACACATGGCGGCCGATGCGGGTGCCCATGAGGCGGGCCCACACGTTGAAGAAGGGGGTGCCCAGGCTCATGCGGATGAGGCTGGGGACGGCGAGTGGTTCGGCGAAGTTGTCGGCGAGTTCGCTGCGCCAGACGAAGGAGTCGAACAGTGCGCGGTCACCGGCCCGGAACCGGCCGATGAGCAGCCATTTCACCAGAACCGGCAGGAGGCTGGCGATGATACCGGCGGCGAGGACCAGCGGCCCGGCGGCCAGGACCGCCCACAGCAGGCCGCGCCACGGGCCACCGTCGACGAGGCCGGCCATGTAGATGCGGGTGCCCAGGTAGACGATCGCGATGTCGAGTGCCGCGGCGATGAAGGCGGGGAGGAGCCGGAAGGACTCCACCACGGCCCGGCTGATCCGGAGTGTGCGGGAGGGCCGGAAGGTGGTGGCGTCGTCGGCGTCGATGTGCTGACGGGGGATCGGCCGCGGGGTGCGTCCCAGCCAGGTGGACCCGGCGGCGGGGTGATAGGGGGTGGAGGAGAGGACGGCGACCAGGGAGTCGGGCGGGAGATCCCGGTCGGGGCCGACGATGGCGGAGTTGCCCACGAAGCTGCCCTCGCCGACGACCGTGGAGCCGACGTGGATCCAGCCGGCGCGGTAGCGGGGCGCGGACAACAGGGCGTGGTCGGCGACGAAGCTGTGGTCCTGGATCCAGGTCAGGTGCGGGATGGTCGTGGCCGTGGAGATCTCCGTGCCGGCGCCCACCCGGGCGCCGAGCATGCGGAAGAAGGCCGGGGTGAAGGAGGAGGCGTAGACGAAGTAGGTGGAGGTCAGCGTCTTCTCCATGAGTGCCTGGGTGAGCCACACCGCCCAGGCGGTGACGCTGGTCTGCGGGTAGTAGCCGGGCCGGATGAGCGGGGCCAGTACCCGGACGGTGCCGATGACCAGGCCGAGCCAGAAGATCACCGTCATGAGGACGACGAGCGGCGACCAGGCGAGCAGGACGGGGAAGACGACCCCGAAACGTTGGATCGGTCGGACCTGCTCCATGACCAGGAGGATGCCCGGGGTGATCGCCAGGATGGGCAGGAGGCTCATCCAGGCGAGGCCGAGAAGGTGGAGGAGGGTGAACTCGCCGCGGTGGAGGGGGCGGGCGGCACCGGTGGCGGGGGTGTCGTGGCCCGGGGCGACGGCGGGCCAGTTCTGTCCGGCGTCACCGTAGTTGCGCAGCGGGGAGCCACCCCACAGCTGGCGGGCGGGGACGGACGTGTCCACGAGGGAGCCGGGCAGGATCTCTGCGTCCGTACCCACGGTCGAGTCCGGGGTGATGAGGGACCGGGTGCCCACGCGCACCCCGTCGGAGAGGTCGATCGTGCCGACGTGGAAGCGGTCGCCGTCGATCCAGTGGCCCGCGAGGTCGACCTCGGGCTCCACCGACACATCATCACCGACGGTGAGCAGGCCGGTGACCGGCGGGAAGGACTGCAGGCTGGTGCGTGCACCGACCCGGTTGCCCAGCAGACGGAACAGCAGTGGGGTGACCGGGCTGCCCAGGACAGGGTCGAGGCGCAGGAAGGTCAGCAGCCGGTCGGCGGCCCAGACCCGCAGGTGGGTGGGCCCACCGCGGCGGTAGGTGCCCGGGCGGACGCCGGCGGTGAGCAGACGGACGCCGACGGTGGCCTGCAGCAGCCGGCCGGGGACGGAGAAGATGAGCACCCAGCCCAGCAGGATGGGCCAGAGTGGGGGATGGGGTACCCAGGCGGCTCCGAAGAGGTTGTCCAGGACCCACACGACGGCGATGGCGCCGAGGACGTACTTCAGGCCGTTGATGAGGTAGAGCCCGGCGATCACCAGGGCCTGGACGGGCCCGGCGTACCAGGGGATCTGTCCGGGCATGGGTCGTTCGGCGGTGTCGGTGGACAGGGTGTCCAGGTAGTCGGCCATGTCGCGGAGGGTGCGGTGGGTGTAGAGGTCCGCGAGTTCGGCGGCCGGGTGGTGGCGGCGCAGGTCGGTGACCAGCTTGGCCACGGCGACGGAGCTGCCGCCGAGGTCGAAGAAGTCCGCGTCCGGGGTCAGCGGGACGGGGCCGAGCTGGTCGCGCCAGCGTTCGGCGAGCCATTCCAGGTCCTCCGGCAGGGGATCCGTGCTGTCCTTATCCTCGCCTGCGGTGGCGGGCAGGGGCCAGGGCAGGGCCTTTCGGTCGACCTTGCCGGAGGTCTTGACGGGCATGTCCGGCAGGATGCCCAGGACCGGGGTGATGCCGCCGGGCAGGGCGGTGGCCAGCTGCGCCCGCACGGCGGGCATGTCGAGTTCGACGCCGTCGTCGGGGACCAGGTAGCCGACGAGCACGTCGGAACCACTGGTGGTCTGGTGCAGCACTGCCGCACCGACGCGAACGCCCGGCAGGCGGCTGAGGTGGCCGTCGAGTTCACCGAGTTCGAGGCGTCGGCCGGCGAACTTGATCTGGTCGTCCTTGCGGCCGCGGAAGATCAGCCCCTCCGGTTCCGCGAGGACGAGGTCACCGGTGCGGTAGGCACGGTCCCAGCCCAGGGAGGGCAGGGGAGCGTAGGCCTCGGCGTCCTTGGCGGGGTCGAGGTAGCGTCCCAGGCCGATGCCGCCGACGATGAGCTCGCCCTCCTCACCCCAGGCCACGGGGAGACCGTCATCGTCGACGACGACGAGCTGCCAGCCGGGTACCGGCCGGCCGATCCGCACCGGGGGTTGGCCGGACATGAGCTCGCCGGTGGCGATGATGGTGGTTTCGGTCGGGCCGTAGGTGTTCCAGATTTCGCGGCCCGGCCGTGAGAGGCGTTGCACCAGTTCCAGTGGGCAGGCCTCGCCGCCGAAGATGAGCAGTCGGACGCGGTCGAGGGCCTCGACCGGCCAGAAGGATGCGAGGGTGGGCACGGTGGAGACGGCGGTGATCCGTTCGCCGATGAGCCAGGCCGCCAGCGAGTCGCCGGACCGGACGACATCGCGGTGGGCGGCGACGAGGGTGGCGCCGTAGCGCCAGGCCAGCCACATCTCCTCGCAGGAGGCGTCGAAGGCCACGGACAGGCCGGCCATGACGCGGTCGCCCGGGCCGAGGGGATCGTCGACCAGGTACATCTTCGCCTCGGCGTGGACGAGGGCGGCGGCCGAGCGGTGGGTGATGGCCACGCCCTTGGGCGTGCCGGTGGAGCCGGAGGTGAAGATGATCCAGGCGTCATCGTCCGGGGTGGGGGCGCCGTTGAGGTGTGCCCCCTGGTCGCCGGGTGCCCGCCGGTTCATGCGGGTGAGGGAGAGGTCCTCGCCGTACACGGCGTCGACGGCCGCCTCCTCCCACACGGTCCGGGCGCGGGAGTCGGGGTCGTCCCAGTCGACGGGGACGTAGGCGGCACCGGCCCACAGGGTGGCCAGAATGGCCACGTAGAGGTCCGTCGTGCCGGACGGGACCCGGATACCCACCCGGGAGCCGCGGCCGATGCCCAGGTCGGCGAGGCGGGTGGCCTCGGCGTCGAGGGCGATGCGGAGGTCCTCGTAGGTCAGGCTCGACTGGGGGCTCTCCAGGGCGATCATGTCCGGGTAGGTGTCCATCGTCGTCCGGAGGATGTCGACGAGGGTGCTGTCCGGGGTGGGGTCGCTGACTCCGAAGATGGCCAGGGCGGGGTGGTCGTCCGGGACCGGTCCGGTGTCTGTGAAGTTGAACTGCTCGGGGCGCTGCATGAACTGCTCCTAATACCTGCACTACCGGACAGCTGCATCCGTGCAGGTGAGGGGCCGGTAGATGGCATGAACCTAGGTCAGTTCGGCAGGGTTGGGCAACGGAGAATCACAGGCTGAGGATTCACGGAGGGTCCACTTAGACACCTTCTGTTAACCTTGCGGGCCGGTTCCTGTGAAGCAGCGTTGCGTTCCCCTGTCGCACGCTTTGATTGTCATGGAAAGTATCCGTGGTCAGACAACCGGGCACACAGGAACCCCCGGGGAACGTTATCGAGAATTTATGTCACAGTGCGTTTTCTGTGAACTGACTGGGATTGTCATGACATGGCCGCATCCGTGCTGGTCAACCGGCATAACAGCGGGCTACAGGCGCCCGGACAGGGCATTGTGCAGCACATTGACCTGATCGATGGTGAAGTGGTCGGCGTCGCGGGAGAAATCCGTGCGCACGGACCCGAAACCGCGGGCCCGGTAGAACTCGGCGCCCTCGACCGAGGCGCTCAGGGCGTCGAAGGTGGACCGTGGATCGCTGCCGTCGTCGTGGACGCCCGTCGCCCAGGTCAACGGCAGGTCGGCGCGCCGGGCCTCGGTCACCGTCACCTGGGTGCCCGGGTCATCGGGTGCGCCCCCGCCGCCGACCATGACGGCACCACCGGTGACCACCTCACCGGCGCGGGGCAGCAGACCGTAGGTGATCATCTCCGCGCCGCCCGAGTAGCCCGTCCACCAGGTGGTGCCACCGCCGGCAGATGTCAGACCGGACAGGTGCTCCCGGTGCAGGGCGGCCAGCCATGCGGTGTTCGGGGCCAGCTCCGTCCACCAGGTCAGGTCCTCGGCCGGGGTCAGCGGCTGGACCAGGATGAGCCCGTGGTCGGCGGCGACGGCGGC
>JAAYAH010000237.1 GCA_012719445.1 Actinomycetales bacterium
GCGATCAACGGTGCCGTCCAGACCATCCCGCCCGCGATCAGCCCCCAGCAGCATGCCCTCCTCGACGCTCTGCAACGGCCGAGAACTCACGCACTAGGCAAATGAGCAAACACAGGTCGTCCACGGTCCACCGGCGCCCCCGAGGGGATCGCGGAATCGGGACCCGAACCAGCGCGGCGACGTTACGGGTGATCACCCCGTCTCGGATGGCGTTGCTGAGTCCGCTACGCAGGACCGTCCACGCCTGGTGAACGGTCCACTCCAAGGGGAGCTGGCCACAGCAGCGGCCCACGGCGCAGCAGCGACGCTTGGTCTCCGGTCGAGCGGCGTCCTTGCCCTGCTTGCAGCACTGACACGTCTTCTTGATCGTGTTAAGCCAGGTCTGGACCTCCCGAACGGTGAGCTTGTCCAGCCGTCGCTTTCCCAGCGCAGGAACGATGTACAGGCGGGTGAACATCTCGTAGTTGGCCGCCGTGCTCGGGGCCAGATTCGGTGTCACCACGTCCCGCAGCCAGTCGGTGAGGCACTGCTGAATCGTCGGCATGGTCGTCGGGATGGGGCGGTTCTTCGCCTGTTCCTGGAGTTTGATCCACTTATCGTGCACGATCTCCCGGATCTTGCCGTACACGAACTTGCGTTGCCGAAATCCCTCGGGAGTCGTCACCCAGGCATAGGCAGGCGGCGACTCCGTTGCGGTAGGCGTAGATGCAGCCCTCACCGTTGGCGCGTTTCTTGCTCATACCACCCACCCCCCGGAACGGCGGATCGGCTTCGGTCTGGGCGGTCAGGCAGGCGATGTACTCATCGACCCATTCGGGCAGAGCGGTGGTGCTCGGCGCGGTCGGACAGGTCCGACGCGATGTGGTCCACCTGCTCGCGGCCTGTGTTCCTGCTGGTTCGGGACTTCGAGAAAAGTCCTGGGTCTGGTGACTTGCGTAGGTGGGCAGATTTCTGGGTCAGGGGAAGAGGCTGGCCTTCGGGGGATCTGTCCTGCATGGCGTTGCCTGTTCCTGTATGTTCGGAATGGCCGATGAGTCCTGTGGGTGCGGGGCAACCTCCAGTTGTGGCGTCCCGGTGCCGATGACTGGTGAAAAACGGTGAGCAGCGGGTTCGCGGAACGGGGCAATGACAGGCATCAACGAGGGTCCGGTCTGTCGCGGAGGCCGGGGTGACGGTGACCGGGACAGGGCAGTGGACCCCTCGAACCGTGGAGGATGTCAGGGGTGTGACGGTGTGGCTCTGATCTATGAGACCGCCGAGACTCAGGTGCTGCGCGTCCCGGCAGGTGACGGTGGGGCGGCGTTGATCCGTAAGCAGTCGCTGGGACCGTCGGCGGCGCGCAGGGTACGCCATGAGATCGAGATCTTCGGGCGGCTGGCCGGGATCGAGGGTGTGCCGCGGCTGATCATCGATCAGTGCGAACCGGACACGGTCGTCATGATCGATGACGGTGGCACTTCTGTGATTGATCTCGCCGCACCACTGTGTACTGATCTGTCTGCCGTGGTCGAGTTCGCGATTCGGGTCTCTGAGATCATCGCTGAGGTGCACCACCGGGGGGTGATCCACCGGGATATCAACCCGCGCAACATCGTCGTCCAGGCGGACGGCCGCCGTCCGGCCCTGATCGATTTTGACCTCGCCACCACGCATGCCGAGGAGTGTTCCGACGTCGCCCAGCGGCGGGAAATGGCTGGCACGCTGGCGTATCTGGCGCCGGAGCAGTCCGGGCGGACCGGCTACGTGATCGATCACCGCGCTGATCTGTATGCCTGGGGTGCGACGCTGTTCGAGTTGGTCTCCGGGCGTCCACCGTTCGTCGAGAACGATGCCCTCGCGCTGGTGGGTCACCATCTGACGAGCCCGCCGCCGTGCCCGAGCGCCCTGAATCCGGCGGTGCCGCCTGCATTGTCGGAGATCGTGCTCCGGCTGCTGGCGAAGGCTCCCGAGGACCGCTACCAGAGTGCCGAAGGGCTCAGGGCGGATCTGTGCAGGCTGCGGGAACGGCTCGCAGCCGGGCTGACGGATGCGTTCGAGCTCGGGGAGTTTGACTTCCCACCCCGGTTGGTCCCGCCCTCGCGCCCGGTGGGTCGGGACGTCGAGATCGACATGTTGCGTCAGGCGTTGGTCGATGCTGTCGAGGGTCGTTCTCGCGGTGTGTTGGTGGCGGGTGGGTCGGGTGTCGGGAAGACGGCCTTGATCGATCAGCTTCGACCGGTGGTCGCCGCTGCGGGTGGCCGGTTCGTGGCGGGAAAGTTCGACCAGTACGGCCGGGACACCTCCGGCGACGGCGTCCACCAAGTGCTCACCGGGATCGCCCGGCTGCTGCTCGCCCAGCCGCCGGAGGTCTTGGACGAGACGCGCGAGCGGCTGCTGGTGGCGCTGGGGGCGAACGCCGAGTTGGTCCGGGTGGTGCCTGAGATGGCGGTACTGCTCGGGCTCGGTGTCGACGAGGGCGTAGCCGCCGGTCAGTCCCCGGAGGGTCTGAGCGACCCGCGGTTGGTCGAGGCCCGGGCGCAGCGAGCTGTGGTGGCGACACTGGCTGCCGTCGCCTCCCCGGCCCACCCATTAGTGATCTTCCTTGACGATCTGCAGTGGGCTGGACCCACGCCGCTGGGCGTGCTGGACACCGTTCTCCTTGAACCAGGACTGGCCGGGGTTCTGGTGGTCGGGGCGTATCGGCCGGGCGAGGTGGACCCGACCCATCCGTTGACGGGGATGCTGGACCGCTGGTCGCGGCTGAATGCTGCCCCGAGGACCGTGACTCTGGCGAATCTCCCGCCGGCGGAGGTCGGTGGGTTGCTGGCGCAGATGCTGCGGCTGGCGCCCGCCGCGACTGGGCAGCTCGCCGAAGCGGTCACCGCGCACACCGAAGGTAATCCGTTCGACACCATCACACTGGTCAACGCGTTGCGAAACGACGGGGTGCTGACGCTGGGCCAGCAGGGTTGGTGCTGGGAGCCGGGCCAGATCCGTCGGTATGTCGGCAGCGGTGACGTGCTCGATCTGCTCCAGGCCCGCATCGCGGCGCTCCCCGCGCCGTGCTCGGCATTGCTGGCCACTCTCGCCTGCCTGGGGAGTCAGGTTCCCCTGTCGCAGTTGGCCCTCACCGCCACGGGTGAGACCGCCGTCATCGAGCAGGACCTCACGCCGGCCTTGGAGGACGGGCTGCTGGTCATGGTCCGCGACCCGGGCGGAGACCTGGTCCGTTTCCGTCACGACCGGGTCCAGCAGGCCGCATATGCGGCCATGGACGCTGACCAGCGGGTAGAGCTGCATCTGGTGGTCGCTCGACGGTTGGCCGACCATCCGGAGTGCGCAGGTGCCGCCGCCCAGCAGTACCTGTGCGCGGTCGGGAGCATCGACGATCCGGGGGAGTGCCGTCGCGTGGCGACGCTGTTCCACCAGGCTGCGGTGGGAATGCGACTGACCGATGCCGCGACGGCGGAGCGACTGCTCGGCGCGGGGATCGATCTGCTCGGCCGGACCGAGACATCCGATATCGCCGATCTCCTGCTCGCGCTGGTCACCGAACGGCACCGGATGTTGTACGGGCTGGGTCGGCTCGATGACGCCGACGTCGCCTACGCCGAGATCGAGCGAAGGTGCGTCGACCCGGTCGACCTGCTCCCCCCGACCACCTTGCAGGTCGCCAGTCTGGACAACCGGCAGCGGCACACCGAGGCCGTCGCATTGGGGGTCGACCTGCTGAGCCGGATCGGTATCACGACCGGCGCGGACAGCGAGGCCGAGCTGGCCGAGCAGCGGGAGGCGGTCTGTGCCTGGGCCACCGGGCTGGACCTGGACCGCGACCTGCACCGGGCGACGACCGGCGAGGCGAGGGTGCAGCAGACGGCCGCGCTGATCGGTCAGACGATCCCCCCGGCCTACATGGCCGGCGGCGGCCCGAACTCCTGGCCGAGCCTGATGCTGACCGCTCAGCGACTGTGGGACGCCGAGGGCCCGTGCCCGCAGCTCCTAGCCTGCCTCAGCCTCCTACCCACGATCATCATTGCGGTCCGTGGCGATCGACGGTTGGCGCGCTCGGTGGGTTGGCACCTGCTCGCTGTCGGAGACGCCCACGGCTTCGAACCCCAGGTGTCCTGCGCGCGGGCCCAGTTCGCCGCACTGATCCAGCCCTGGTTCGAGCCGGTACGACGGTGCGTGGAGAACATCGATCTGGCCCGCGAGCAATTGATCCAGGGTGGTCAGCTGCAACCCGTCGGCAACTCCTACCTCATATCGTGCGATTACGGCTTCCAGCTCAGTCGGGCTCTGGACGTTGCCGACGAGATCGTCAGCACCGGGCTGGCGTTCGCCCTGCGGACCGGCAACGCCACGACCGCCGGTGGCATCACGAACCACCGACAGGCGATCCGAGCGTTGCGGGGGGAGACCGTCCCGGGCACCTTCGACGACAGCGAGTTCAGTGAGGTCACCCATCTGTCCGGGGGCCTAGGGCGTGTCCCGTAGATCTTCATTGAGGTCTTCGTTTGACTGGTCGTCATGGACGAGGAGCGGTTGAAGCGCCACGACCTGACCGATACCGAGTGGGCTCGGCTGGAACCGTTGCTGCCGCGAC
>JAAYAH010000238.1 GCA_012719445.1 Actinomycetales bacterium
CCGGTGACGTCGAACAGGGTCAGGCCGTCCACGCCGCGTTCGGTGAAGGTGAACGTGTTGAACTCCGCGCCCGGGACGATGCTGGTGCGGCGCAGGGCCCCGGCGAGTTGGGCGCCCTCGCTGCGGTTGACCCGTGACTCTAGCCACCACATGTTGTTGGACGCGTCGTCTCCGCCGACCTGCAGGTCGCGCAGGTGGTCGACGTCGAAGCTGTAGCCGTCACGGAACTCGGTGGCATGCCACGAGGACGGATCACTCACGGGGTTCTCGCGGGCCCACCGCGCGGTGTTCGACGGATCCCGTGGGGTCGCCCGTTCGGGCATGCTCACCCCGGCGTCGGTGAGGCCCTCGGCCTTGGCATCGGCGTTGAGGCGGCGGAACTCATCCCAGTTCTTGTTGTAGCGGAACACCACGTCATAGGAGCCGTCGGCGTTCGCGACCAACTGCGCTGAGCGGATCGACCCGAACGATGAGCTGCCCTCCCGCAGGGCGCCGCCTGCGGCACGGGCCAGCCCGGCGAGGTTGGGGATCTGGGCGGTGCGGTCGGCGAGCATGAGCATCGTCGAGCCGTCGGCCAGCTGGGCCCAGGCGGGGATCCGCAGCGGCACCTCCCACCCGTTCACCGCGGCCCGGGCCTCGGCGAATGTCGCCCCACCGATACGGATCGCCGCACCGGCGTCGGTGGGCAGGGTACGCAGGGCGGCTGCCATCGAGGTGATCGCGGTCCTGCCCGCGCCGAGGACGTGGGCGCCGGCGGCCAAAGCGCCGCCGGCGGCGAACGCGGCGCGCAGCTCGGCCAGGGTGGTCAAGCCCTTCACCCCCGGGATGCACCCCAGGGCGGCCAGGGCGACCTCCCACAGGCTGGCCTTGCCCTGACGCCATCGCATGAGGGCGTCCGCCAGCAGGACCAGGGACGCGGCGAACACCACCCACGCCAACGGACCACCGATGATCAACGCGACGATGCCGAGGACGACCACGATGACCTTGGCGATGACCACCAGCACGTCCCAGGTCTGGGCGGCGACCTCCTTCACGTCGTCCCAGAAGGAGTTCGGGGCGATCCCCGCCTCGGCGGCGTCGTGGATGCGCCGGGCCGTGGTGGCGGCGTGGCCGCGACGCAACTCCTGGGCGTCCAAGGCCAGGGACCGGGCGGCCTCCCACTCGGCATGGGCGTCGGCCAACTGGCTGGCGACCGCGTCGCGGTGCGCCGCGGCGGCCATCGCGGCGCGGGTGGCGGAGCGGACCTGGTCCGCGTCCGGCGCCGGTGCCCCGGCGCCGGGGTGACTCAGGTGGTCGGCGCGGGCCTGGGTGGTGCTCACCTGGTCGAGGGCCCCGTCGAGTTGGGCCTGCAGGGCGCGGATCCGCTCCCGGGCCTCCCGACCCAACACCAGGGCCTTGTCGGCCTGGGCCTGGTCGTGTTCCAGATCTCCCGCCCAGGCGGTGAGGGCGTCGGCGCCGGCCCGGTAGGAGGTAGCGCACTTCGCGAGCTGCCCGGGCAGTTCCCCGATCGCCGGGCGGAAGGCGTCCGCGGCCGCTCCGATCCACTCCAGGAGGGCCCCGTCGCCGGCCAGGGACCGCACCCCGGC
>JAAYAH010000239.1 GCA_012719445.1 Actinomycetales bacterium
GCCGTCGGAGGAAGGGCCGTCGGGAGAATGGTCGGTCACGGTCGGGAGCCTCGCGCGGCCGCCTGAGGGGTGCCCCGGCCCGCGGGCGCGGGAGGCTAACCGCGCGGGCGGTCGCGGCGCGCGGACCCTTGTGTGACAAGGGTCCGTGGCCGCGAGGGTGCTTGACCTGGGGTCGCTGATCGGCTCAGATGCGCGTCGAACGGCACCCCGTTCGAGACAACCCAGACCCCCAGGAGGTTGGCCAGTGGCCAACGTGACTAAGGCCGATTTCATCGCCCAGGTGGCGGCGCAGGCCGGAACCGACAAGACGACCGCCGCCAACGTGATCAAGGCCTTCGAGGAGACCGTGGGCGCCACGCTGAAGAAGGGCGACTCGATCGTCCTCACCGGCTTCCTCAAGTTCGAGCAGGGCTCGCGCAAGGCCGGTGTCGCCCGCAACCCGCAGACGGGTGAGCAGGTGAAGACCAAGGCCAAGAAGTACCCCAAGGTCAGCGCCGGCACCTCGCTCAAGAAGGTCGTCAACGGCGAGGTCCCCGCGGCCAAGCTCGCCAAGGCCTGATCCCGCCGGGGTCCCTCACCGGGAACCCCCACCAACCGGGCACGGGTGTTCCGCTCACCGCGGAACACCCGTGCCCGGTTCGCGTTCTCGGGTGGAGCCGGGTCAGGCCGGAGCGAGGGCGGTGGCGACCGGCACGGTGAGCTCGATCGCCGAGAAGGTGACCTCGCCGCCGAGGCGGGGCACCGAGAAGCTGACCGTGGTGGCGACGAGCTGGAGGGTCAGCCCACCGCCCGGCTCGTGGGCGATCGTCTCCAGCGGGATCGTCGTCGTGTGCTCGGCCCCGTCGAGCACGACCGGGACCGGCGTGATCTGGTTGCCGACCACCGTGCCGGTCTCCTCGTCGACGAGCTGGGCGAACACCCGCGTCGGCTCCGGGCCGTCGGGAACCGTGCCCGAGTACGTGATCGTCAGCACCGGCGCGCCGAGCAGGAGCCGGTTCGCGTCGTCGGAGGAGGAGGGCAGGGGCAGCTCGACGGCGTTGGTCGCCCGGGCCGGGGTGATGCCCAGCACCAGGGCGCCCAGCGGATCGCCCTCGGGCGGCGGCCCGGTGAGCGGTCCGGCCCCGCCCTCGGCGACCAGGGGGAGGGTGCCGCCGCCGGACGCGGCGCCGACCCCGGCGTCGCTCGCCTCGCCGTCACCGGTCCCACCGCTGGCCTCGTCGTCGGGGAACGCGTCGGCGGACCAGAGGTCGCCGTGCTGGTCCTCGATCACGATCGCCGGGCCGGTGTCGATCGACTCGTCGCCCTTCACCCAGCGGTCGAGCCAGGCGAAGGTCGCGTCGGTGATCCAGCCGGTGTCGGGACGGTGGGTCAGGCACGTGCCGTGGCCGCCGCAGAACCAGAGCATGCCGGTGGGGACGCCTCGGGCGGCGAGCGAGCGGTGGTTGAGGATCGCCTCGTCGACGGTGAACAGGGTGTCGACCGTGCCCTGGACGAACAGGGTCGGCGCGGTGATGTCGTCGACGAGGTCGCCGGGCCCGCGGGAGCGGAACCACTCGAGGTCGTCGTCGGACAGCACCCCGCTCTCGATGCTGTCGGCGGCGTGGGTGACGTGCGGGTCGAGCTCGGCGGCGGCGGCCACGTCGACCAGCGTCGAGGCCCAACCGGCCTTGACCGTCTCGTTCCGGAACAGCCCGGTCTCCAGCGAGTGCCACGCCAGGCTCGGCACCAGGGCGTCCACCCGGCAGTCGATCGCGGCGACGGTGAGCTGGATGCCGCCGCCGTAGGACGCGCCGACCATCCCGACCCGCGGGTCGCCGTCGTCGTCGAGGCGGGCCTCGGGCTGCTCGGACACCCAGTCGAGCAGCACCTGCACGTCGCGCCCCTCGGTCTCGGGTGCGTTCACGGTCGC
>JAAYAH010000240.1 GCA_012719445.1 Actinomycetales bacterium
CTCAGCGACACAACGTGACTGAACGACTACCAGCCACGTGCACCACAGGCGTGGAGATCTGTTGCAACACCAGGTCCGTGTCCCGGCCTACGCAACGTCGTGCAACACCCCGTCGTCCCCCAGAAAAAGTCGGACCCCGTTGTAGTGCCCTCTGATGGCCTTCAGTTCGGCACGGAGCGTAGCCGGGTCACGGATCGCCAGCAGGTGCGGATACTCGGCCTTGAGGTGCCCGTTCAGACTCTCGATCCACGCCTGGTCGGTCGGGGTGCCCGGACGACCGAAGTGCTGGGCGATCGCGTGCAACGCCATGAACTCCCTGGTCGACCCGGAGGTCATCTGCGGACCGTTGTCCGAGACGGCCAACAGCACCGGACGCCGCTCGTCGCCGGTGAACGGGTCGATGAGGTGCTGACGGTCTCGCTCGTCGATGACCTCCAGGAGTCCCTCGGCCTCCAGGGCACGGGTGAAGCCGAGCTTGACCTGGGTGGAGGTCTCCTCGCTGGAGACGACCTCGGTCAGCCACTTGCGCGAGATGAGGTCCTCCACGATCAGCACCGCCATCCCCGCGGCCGGGAAGTGGGTCGTATCGAAGATCCAGATGGAGTTCGGGGTGAACTCGGCCCACGCCGGGAACACCCGCCGCACCGAGCGGCCCGGACGCGGCAGCGGCCGAAAGTGCTTGTCATGCAGCGCAAGTACTCGCCGCACGCTGGACGGCGAGGCCCAGAACCGACCCAGGTAGGAACCCCGGTGGGCCAGCTTGCGGTGCGAGCGGTCGGTCTCGGCCCACTCCTCGAACACCGCCATGATCTCGGTGATCTCCTCCGGTAGCAGCCCGTGGACCGGCGCCCCGCCCGGCGGGGCATCGGCCAGGCGACCAGCTCGGCGCCGGGCCCGCCACCGGTGCACCCGCACCTCCCCGAGCTGCAGCTCATGGCAGGCCCGCCGCAGCGGCCAGCCCTGCGCCACCGCCTCCTCGACCAGCTCCAACAAGCCGGCCTTGGTGGCCTGCGGCACCCGGGCCGGGACCGGGCCACTCAGCCCCAACCGCCTTTTCCCTCCACCAGCATCAGCCGCACGGCCATCTCCGTGACCGTGGCGCCCAACCGGGCGATCTCGGCCCGGGCCGCTTCCAGTTCGGCATCGCGTTCCCGACCCGGTGCCCCCGGCTTCGAGGCCGCCAACGCCGCCAGCGCACCCTCCTTGGCCACGGTCCGTATCCGCATGATGGTCGACCGATCGACCTGATGCTCCGCGGCCGCCTCGGCGACCGTGACCTCCCGGCGGACCAGCTGCAACCAGATCTCGTACTTCAACGACACACTCAAGAACCGCTTCGCGCGCCTGCCCGCACGATCGGTCCCACGCTCGGACTCGGACATGATCAGATCCTCCTGGTACGGACGGAGGACCCGCGCGATGTTGTCTGATCCCAACCGAGATCCCTATCGCGAAGTCAGACGCAAACCACCACCCCCGGAGGCCCGGTCACCACACACGAGGTCACCTCCCGGGTGCCCCGACTCCGCGCAAGCAGATCATCGAGAACCCCCAACTCAGCGTCCCGCCCCACAAAAGGATGAACAGCCCGAGGCAACTGAGAAGCAGGCCGCTGCCCACCCACCGACCCCGACGGGGCCACCGGCAACCCGGCAGGTGCCGCACCGCCGGACGACACCGCGCCACCGGACCGCACCACCGAGCGAGACGGGGCCGCGCCGTCGACAGCGGAGTGGGCAGCCTGCAACAGCCCGACCACCTCCTCCACCCGTCCCTCGAGCACCCCACGATCGGCCGGGGCGACCTGATCCAGACAAGCCGTCAGATGCGGCAGGTGACGGGCGATGCACTCGGCCACCGCAGCCTCCGGCACCGGCCCCACCCGGAACCGGGCCCAACGCACCAGAACATCAACAAGAGCGACGCTGACCGTGTGACGGATCCGCTCGGCCCAACACCCGGGCAACCCGTCCAACGGCACCCCCCGCCAGAGCTCCAGCGCCCGCCCCAACAGATCAGCGGTCTCCGCATCGTCCGAACCAGCATCCGCACACGCCACCAGATGACGGAACAGGTGCAGATCAACCGACAACGGATCAACATCCAGCAGATACCCACCTAGACCATGCTCGACACGAAGATCAACACCGACGGTATCGGTCACACCACGCAGACAGCCCCGAACCCCCGACACCAACGACTGCAGACTCGAACGCGCCGAACGAGGAGGAACCCCATCCCACAACCGGTCGACCAACCCCTCAGCCGACACCACCCGCCCGGCCTCCGCCAACAACACAGCCAACAACAACCGCTGCCGGCGCGGCCCCAGACCCACACCGCTCAGACCCACACCACCCGGACCCACACCGACCTGCACAGGCCCCAACAGACGAAAGACCGGGGATGCCACCTCACCCTGCACCACGGCCGCCTCTTCCCTCACTCACCTGATCACCACGACAGACCACACCCGCACTCCGGGCCTGGCCTCTCGGGACGGACCCCTGCCCCGGACCGGCCGGGCGGCCAGGATCTCGCGGAACCGGAGCCCTCGACAGCACGTCGTCGGTTCCCGCCCGGAGCAGTGCAGTGAACAGCCCTCCATCTCGATCATGGTGTGGGATCCTGCGGCCGTGCGGAGCGTCGACGACGTACGACCGGTCATCGGATTCACGGACGGTGGCGTGGGGATTGCGCGGCGACGTTCACCGCGATCCCAGCCGATCCCCAGACTCGGATGCAACCTTCGACGTACCCCAGGGGTACTCCTAGGTGAACGACACGGCCCAGACACCATGCTCCGCGCCCTCGGCGCATGTCGACTGTGGAGAGGCCAGGCATGACCCTCGACATCCACCTCCTCGGCGAGGTGCGCTTCCTGCACGACGGGCAGCCCGTGAACCTCGGCCCCCGCCAGCAGCGCACCGTGTTCGTGGCGCTGCTCACCTGCGCCGGGCGACCGGTCTCCACGGAGACCCTCATCAAGCGGGTGTGGGACGGCCTCCCCCCGGCAGCCCCCCGCAAGGTCCTCAACGTGTACCTCTCCCGGATCCGACGCCTCCTGGAAGCTGTCACAGCCACAGGCACAGCCACGACAGCACCGATCACCCTGCGACGCACCGACGACGGGTACCTGATCGACATCCCCCCCGACCACGTCGACCTGCACCGCTTCCGGCACCTGCTCGACCGAGCCATGTCCTGCCCCGACCCGGTCGAACACCTTCAGCTCCTCGAACAAGCCCTGGACCTGTGGACCGGCCCACCGCTGGACGGGATGGAGGGCACGTGGGTCGACGCCATCCGTGACAGATCACGGCAGGAACACCTGGAGGCCGCCGTCCACTGGGCCGAGACCGCCCTGGAACTCGGCCACGACCAAGAGGTGATGCTCCGCCTGGCCGGCCTCGCCGAGGAGTACCCGCTGGCCGAACCACTCGCCGGAGCCCGTATCCGGGCGCTGGTCAGCGCGGGCCGGGAAGCGGAAGCACTCGCCTGCTTCGCCGATCTCCGACGCCGCCTCCTCGACCACCTCGGAACCGGCCCCGGACCGGAACTCACCGCCCTGCACACTGCCGTCCTCCGCGGCGAACCAGTGACCCGCGTTCCCCCCGCTCCAACCCACCACCCGGCCGCCGCCCGCCGGGTCCCGGCCCAGCTCCCCGGCGACGTGCGCGCCTTCGTCGGCCGCGAGACCGAACTCCGTTCCCTCCACAGGTGGCTCGACGAAGCTCTCGACACCGGTCGACCCGCACTGCTGTCCATCGTCGGTGCCGACGGAGTGGGCAAGACAGGACTCGCCGTCCACTGGGCCCACCAGGTCGCAGCCCGGTTCCCCCACGGACAACTCTTCGTCGAACTGGGAACCCGCCGACACACCCGACCAGCATCCCCGGAGGAGGCACTGACCACCGCCCTGCGTTGCCTCGGCGCACCATCGGAAGACCTCACCGGCGACCGCGGACACCTGGCCGCCCGCTACCGCAACCTACTGGCAGACCTCAAAGTGCTCGTCGTCCTCGACGACGCCCGCGACGCCGACCAGGTACGACCACTGATCCCCGGCGCCGGGCTCAGCGCCGTCCTGGTGACCAGCCGCGCCCCCCTCCCCGGCCTGGTCGCCAGGGACGGCGCCCGCCGGCTACACCTCGATCCGCTGCCGACACCTGACGCCACGACCCTGGTCCAGCGGCTGCTGACCCGCTCCCGAAGCACCGACGAACTACAACACCTACCCGCACTGACCGCTCGCTGCGGCGGACTCCCCCTCGCCCTGCGACGAGCAGCCGAACACGCACAGACCCACCCGACAATCCCCCTGAACGACCTGGCCAACACCCTCCCCACGCTGTCGTGATCCCGAAGACCGCGGCCCGGCCGCGATCGACGTCACCGAACGCCTGTATCGGGCAGGGCCGAACGCTCGACAGACGCTACGCTCCGCCCGGTGACCGGCTCCAGGAGTGAACCCGACCCGGACGTCGCCGGAGGCCCGCGTGATCGCGAACTCCTGGACATCGACCACCTGATCGCCGCCGGTCGCAACACCGAGGCACGCCGACGGGCGGCGACGCTCGCAGCGGCCGATCCACAGGACTGGCGGGCGTTGAGCGCGCTGTTCCAGGCGACGCTCGCCCTCGGCGACGGGGCCGGGGCCCTGGCCGTCGCGGACCGGTTGCTGGCTCTCGTCCCGGCGTCCGGGTTCGCCCACCGGTGCCGGGCCGCAGCCCTGCAGCAGCTCGGGGACCGGGCCCTGGCCACGGCCGCAGCCAGGGAGGCCACCCGGTGCGATCCCGGCGACGCCGATGCCTGGCGACTGCTGGCGATCAGCGCCGGTGACGACCCGGCGACCTGGCAGGAGGCACGCGAGGCTGGGCTCAGGGCTGTTGCCCTCGCCCCGCACTGGGCCGACGCGCACCTGGCGCTCGGCGTCGCGGTGATGGACGACGACCCGGAGGCCGCCAGGGCGGCGTTCACCGAGACGCTGGCACTGGACCCGGCCGAGACCGTGGCCGTGGCCAACCTCGCGACCCTGAGCTGGCGCGAGAACGACCTACGGGCTGCGGCCGACGGCTACACCCGGCTGATCTCGCTGGACCCCCACCACCGGGCTCCGCAACGGTTCTTCCGCTACGTCATGACCAGGACCCTGCTCCGACTGTCCCTGCTGATGCTCGGGTTCCTCGCCGCCGCGCTGCCGTTCGCCGGCTCCGTCTCCGACGACGGGAGGAGGGGGATCGCCGGGATCCTGATCCTGCTGACGGCGGCGGTGGCCATCGGACAGGGACGGCAGCTGCGCCGGACGCCGATCAGCCGACGGCGCTACCAGCGCACGCTGCTCCGCCGCGACCCGGTACTCAGGACCTGGGCCGCGACCCTGGCAGCGATCCACACCACGGCCGTGGTGAGCCTCGCCGGGCCGCTACCGTGGTGGCAGGCCTCGGTCACACCGATGGCAGCCCTCTGGACGGCACTGCTACTACTCGGCCTGCTCGCCTGGGACCACCGCCACTGGGCACCACCCACACCGAGCCGACTCGTCCCGACATACCTCGTCAACCGCCGGCACGGCGAGACCGGGGGGCCGCCGGGTTCCGCCTGCTGAGACGTCGGTGCCGGAGGTGCAGCCGGGCAACCGCCCGGGGACGGGTCAGCGGAGGACGGTGATGCCGTCGGTGGTGACGGTGGGGCGGCCGGCGGTTCCCACCACGACGATCCTGAGGGTGTGGGTGGTGTTGGCCAGGCCGTTGCGCCCCCAGAGGACCTGCCGGTAGGCGGTCGTCGTCGATCTGAGGTCGACGGTGGTGACCTTCGTGCCGTCGAGGTAGATGACGGCCCTGCCGGAGCCGGAGGCGCGGGAGACGACCCAGCCCACGGAACGGCCGGTGAAGGTCCAGGTGAGGCTGGAGTTCCTGGTGGTCGAGGACAACGCGGCGCCGCCGAGGTAGTGACTGCTGGTCCTGGTCTTCCAGGTGCCGGTGCGCTTGGCCGCGGTCTCCTGGATGATCACCGGGGTGCCGGTGACGGACGCCTTGCGGGTGTTGCCCGCGGCGTCGACGGCGACCAGGGTGAAGGTCCTGGCGGCTCCGGGCCGGGCGGTGGTCCGCCACGCCGTGGTGGTGGCCGCGAAGGTCGTGGTGCTGGGGGCCGTGGCCTTGACCCGGCGCAGCAGCACGTCGTCCGCGGCCTTCCAGGTGAGGGTGACCGGCACCTTGGTGGTGGCAGCGGTGCCGGTGCGCAGCCGGAGGCCGGGACGGGTGGGGAAGGTCGGTGCGGTGGCGTCGGCGGTCACGGCGAGGGCCTTGCTGGTGGCGGTGGTCCCGGCCATGTGACGGGTACGTACGCTCACCCGGTGGGCCCCCGGGACCAGGGCGAGGGTCGCCGACCGGGTGGTGGTGGTCGCGGTCACGGTGCCGTCGACGAGCACCTGGTAGTCC
>JAAYAH010000241.1 GCA_012719445.1 Actinomycetales bacterium
AACTCCTCGCCTGCTCCTCGACACACCAACAGATCAGGGAAGGACCGCTCCAACAGCTCCTGGTTCCTGGCGACCAGACTGCCACCAGCGATGAGCAGGGGAACCGACTCCAGCGTCGTCAGGTGATCCAGCAGCTCGGCCATCACGTCGTGCTGGCCGAAGGTCGCCGAGATGCCGATGATGTCCGGGCGCCACTGCTCGACCTCATCCAGGATCCCCTCCAGGTCCACACCCAGTTGCATGTCGAGCAGGCGTACCTGTCCGTGAAGACTGGCTCGCGCCGCCCGGGCGAGGTCGGAGATCCCCAGAGGGAACCGCGGCAGCGGGAAGATCTCCGGGTGGTAGAGGGCCACGAGCAGCAACCGAGGCGCCCGGAGCCTGCCCAACGTCGGCGTGCTGATGCGTGCAGGTGACCACCACCGATCGGGGTCGCCCAGACGGATCCCACGTCGAGCCCAGCCTGGCAGGGGCGCGCGGGAAACGGCTGCCCCGGCGAGGTGCCCCACCCACCACTGTCGCCGGTGGTCCTGGGCGAGGAGTAGCCGGTGCTCCAGCGTTCCACGCACCAGGACCTCGCCCGGCAGGCGATGCCGTAGGTACTGCTGCAGGCCGTTCGGGTCGAGCCACAGGTGGTCATCCGCAGGACTCGGCCGGACGCCGGTGATCTCGTGTACGGCCGCCGCGAGGTGCCTGTAGCAGGCTCGGCGTAGGTCGTCCGCGCTCGTGGCTACCGCGGGCATCGGGGCGTCTGACATCGCAACCTCTCCCGGGCGGTGGGGAACCCCCTGCCAGGCGGATATCCCTGACGGGCGGCGCTCGAAGGTGGCCCTGGCACATCAGGTGCACGCCCCCGCGGGGCTGCGGCATCCATCCGGCGGTGGGGCCAGTCCCAGCCTCCGCATCGCGACTCACCGCGGGCAGAGTTGCGGCGTTGCCGCCTGTTGCCAGGAAGGGGCAACAGACGCTGCGGCTCGTGGCCCTCCACAACAAGCCAGGTAGATGGGCGATTCAGAGCGGAACGAAGCCCAGGCGGGCCCCAGGCAGGGCTGACCGTCGTCGCCGAACCAGTGACCGGATGGAGCGCCTTCTCGCAGGACCCCGGGCAGAGCGGTCCTATCGTGAGGCGAGTAGATCAACTCGGCGGAGTGGCCGGCTCCACCTGCGACTGTCGTGTCAACGGCGGCTTGGAATCCGCCGGTCGTCAGAGGGTCAGTCTGAACGCGTCGTCGACATGCGGGGACCTACACGCCAGGGTTCGCCGATGGGTATGGGCGATCTGCGGACGTGACCTGGCCTGGCCTACGTTCCCACGGCGGACTGGCGACCCAGGCGGTGCAGGGGGACGGCTGACATGGTCGCGATCGATACGGGGGATGCGACATGAACCACGAGCGACACGGGGTGTTGCCCGGACAGGCCGAAGCACACCGGGCCCTGGTCCATTACTGGATCAAGGTGTTGGGTGCGGCACTGGCTGGCGGAGACGACACCGCGCTGGAGGCGATCGCCCGGGAGGTTGCCGGTCCCCGACTCCAGGTGAAGATCACCACTCCGTTGATCCCAGCCGAAGCTTTGGCCCTGCGCCAGACCCTGGAGCTCCTGGAGCGGCACCGAGTCCAGGAGATCGGCCTCAACCTGGTGGCGTCCTGCCTGCTGGTGCGCTGGCTCGGCGAGGCCAGCGGATGGACCCACACGGAGATCCTGGGCCGCCTCCACGCCGAACTGACTGGACCCACTGTGCCCCCCTCCACCCGCCGCAGTTGAACCCGGCCGAGTCCAGAGCGGCACCCCGGGGCCCTCGACCGCCCCCACCCTGAGCGTGGGCACGTGGGGCCACACCCCTGCTCGTCCCTGGGGCGCCAGTCCTCGCCGGAAGCAGGGCGGTGTCACACGGACCTCGTGGCCAGGGATGCAGGACCCCGTCCCGGTGGGGGGACCGGGACGGGGCAAGGCAGCGGCCTCGGTGGGGGAACGAGGTCATCGCTGCGTGCCGCATACCGTACCTGCGTCCCCAGGGTCGTCAAGGCCCTTCCGCCGGATCGAACCCCTCCCGGCGTAACGCCGCAGACGTGAACCATCGGCCCCCGACGCCTCAACCTCATCCGACCGTATATATCCACATACTTTGCCCGATGAGAAGATGAAACGACGACATAAAGAGCATGCCTACCCGGTATGACGCCGCAGATCAGGAAGTCATCCACCGCACTGGAAATGTTGCATCAGATGCAATTCCCATCACCGGACGACCCTCCGCGCGGTGACCCAATGAGAGGTCCAGTATGGTTGGAGTTCACTGGTCTTGACGACATCTCCGGTGTGGGGTGCGTGTAGAACAAGCCCTGATCCCAGGTATATCCCTACGTGCCCGGGGAGGAAGATGAGATCTCCGGGCAGCAGATGCGCCGCGTCGGATACTGGGATCCCTTCGCGGATCTGGGTGTGAGTGGTGCGAGTCAGGATAATACCGGCGGCGCGATAGGCCTGTTGGACGAGACTGGAGCAGTCACATTGGCGCGCAGCTACTCCCGAGTGGGCGTCGGTGCAATCGCCGCCGTAGTGGTAGGGGGTACCAAGTTGCATCAGAGCCCAGCGGATCGCGACGGCGACCCGGACGGGGGTGCCGGCAGGCAGGGCGAATCCTGGGGGAAGACTTGCGGCGACGTCGCCGTCCAGGGGGGTATCGGTGTCCAGGACGGCGCATAGTACTTCGGCCTGGGACAGGGAGACGACCATGGCGCTCGCCATGGCTTCCCATTGGGCGTATCGGTCAGGATAGGCCGAGATCTGGACTCGCTGGGCAGCCACCGTCAGCGGCAAAGTTTCCCAGTCGGGTACTTTCTGGAGTGCACGATAGAAGGCCACCGAGGATCGGACCGGGTCCAGGATCTCCTCTGGGGTTCCCCAGCCGGCCGATGGTCTTTGTTGGAACAGACCCAGGGAGTCCGCGTCTCCGTAGGTCAGGTTCCGCAGGCCCGATTCGGTCATGGCGGTGGCGATCGCGATGACCAGGCCACGGGCAGGGACACCGAGGGCGATGCCGACGTCGCGGATGGTCCGGGCGTTGGTCCACTGCTCAGCGTCCAGCCTCGTCCCGGCCACCGTCGGCCCTGCCGGTGCCACGGGAGTTCCCGCGGTCTGGTCCAGGCAGATGACGCCCCCGACGCTGGGAGGTGGGTCCAGAGCCCCTGACCCGGTGGCGGTCAGGGCGATGCCCAGGGACAGGACCAGCGGGGCCGAAGCCGCCGCAGCGATGAGGCGTTTCACCGTCGGGGCACTGCGGAGCCAGGGTCCGCACCAGGTGGTCGGTAAGCACCCGAAGCGACACGGAAACGGTGAAGACCGCGGGGGGCGCGGTGACGCACAGCCGCGTTAGATCGCATGACAGCGGCCTTTCGCAGGCGACACGACATCACAAACGACCCACCCCTGGTGCCACCAGGGTTACCGGGGCGTTCTGGGAGCCGGACGCTAACCACCGACTGCCGCGCTCCCCACGGTTCACCGACGAGGTTCACCCGAGCGGACCAAGGCATCGAGCACCTTGACCACATCCGGGATGATTATCTCCCTTTACGGCATCCTTGCCGCGCCCGGTGTCCACACATCGACCGCACTCCGGAGCGGGTCCGCGCTGGTCCTTCAGAGTGAATCGCTGGCATCGCGGTCGCTGGCCCCATCGGACCACTCTTACGGTTCGGCACATCGTTCCGGCACCGACGGTGATTGACACCTGCCTGACCCGAAGCCCACCGGTATCCGCGCTTGCCGATGCCTCGCGGACCGATGGGACCGGCTGTCCCATTCAGGTGGCATGTCATTGCCAGATGGCCGCGTGCCCGGAGACACCTGCCCGTGCAGCTCGATGGTCGAGGAGAACTCCTGGTGATGGCCCTGAGCGCTTTCGAGCACCTCACCGTGCAGGCCGCGGTGTGGGCTGATGTGCCCAATCCTGCACCGGCGGATCCGACCGCGGGATCGGCGGGTATCTCGCTCCTGTTGTCGTACGTGAAGTGGGGGGCGCTGATCGCGTGTGCGATCACCGCACTGGCCTCGGGCGGATTGATGGCGGTGGGCTCATTGTCCAACCGACCTGATCACGTGGACAAGGGCAAGCGTGCGTTCTTGTGGGCGCTGGGCGGGGTGATCGCCTCCGCGGTGGCCATTCCGATGGTCAACACCGTGTTCGCCGCGGCCAACTGACGGGCATGGACCGCGACTCGGGCCGCGCCCCGGCGGGAGAGTTCCTCACCCCACCGCCGCACCGCACGCTCATCGTCACACTCGCCCTGATCGTGGTCGGCTCCCTGGTCGTCACGTTGTTCGTCTGGGCTCCATGGGGCGGCTCCTCCCCGACGGCCAGGCCGACCACGTCCTCGCCGAGCGGGTCGACGAAGCCGCCGGTGTCCACACCGGTACCGACCAGTTCATCACCGGTGCCCCGGCGGCGGGTGTTGATCCACAATGACCTTCCCGGGGGCAGCGGCCCGGTGGTCCTTCCGCGGGGACACGGTCGGGTCGGTCTCATCCGCACCGGGTATCCCCGCAGTGCCCGCGGCGCGGTGGCCGCAGCGGTGGAGTACTCGCGGTTCCTCGGTCCGTTGGACGAGGAGTCGGCTGCTGCCTTCGTCCGTGCGGCGGTTGATCCGAACTGGGCGCAGGGCGCGGCGACGGTACGTCAAGGCGTGCGGAACAACCGGGCATGGCTGGGTGTCCCCGAGTCCGGCCAGATCCCCGATGGCGTGTCGTTGACCGTGGCGCCGATGGCCTTCCAGCTGGCCCCGGACACCCCCTTGGCCTCACCCCTCAGGTCCTCAAAGCGGTATGTCACCGAGGTCCGCGTCCTGGTCCTGGCGTTCATGACCGGGACCAGCCCGAGCGTGAACACCGGACCCCAGGTCGCGGTCTTCCCCCTGGACCTGTGCTGGTCCCACGGCGACTGGAAGATCGCCACCGCGGCGACCACCGACGCCTACATGCACCTGGCGGCCCGTCCCGGCACGCCCGCAGCCGTGGCCGCCGGTTGGCGGGAGTACCTGGCATGAGACTGCCCACCCCTTTCCGCCGATCCCAGCCACGCCCGCTCGACCCCCGCGGGATCCCGGGGCGTCCGCGCCACCTCCTGACACATCGGGGCGGAGGCGACGATGCCGTGTAATCCGTTGACCGACAGCCAGGGTTGCCTTGACGAGGCCGCCGGCGGACTCACCCATGCCCTGGGGACGGGGGTGTCCTCGGTGGCAAGTTCGGCATGGGAGTCGGTGTGCCGGTCGTTCGCCGAGGCGGCGGTGTCGTTGTTGACGGAGTTCGCCGAGGCGTTCGTGGCGTTCCCGCAGATCGATCCGCGGGACGCGGGGATCCGGTCGGTGTACGGGATCAGTCTGGGGATCGCCGCGGTGGTGGCCTCGATCCTGCTGCTGGTGCAGATCACCCGCACGGT
>JAAYAH010000242.1 GCA_012719445.1 Actinomycetales bacterium
ACCCTGGGCACCGCGACCACCGCGCGGCTGTTCGTAGTCCACACAACTCCGGATCATCACGCGGTGGTCGCCCTACGTCACGAACCGCCACACGTCGGACACATCACGAAGTGTCGCTGGAGTACTAGGGAACGATCCGGGGAAGTCGTGAAGGTACTTCAGGGTCTTGAACTGCGCCTCGGAGAACGGGTTGTCGTTGGACACCCTGGGCCGGGAGTGGGTCCGGGTGACCCCGAGGTTGGTCAGGAGCGCCGAGACCGGCTGGGAGGTCATCGAGGTACCGCGGTCAGCGTGGACGGTGTGCGGGACCTGCCCGTTGCGGGCGATGGCCTCGTCGATGAAGTCGCGGGCCAGGACGGAGTCCTCGGCCGCGGCGATGATCCAGCCCGGGTTGTACCGGGAGTAGATGTCGATCAGGGCGTACAGGTGATACCAGACACCCTTGACCGGGCCGCGGATCTTGGTGATATCCCAGGTCCAGACCTGGGACGGGCCGTCGGCGACCAGCTCGGGCCTGACCTTCGCCGGATGGGTGGCCTGACGTCGCCGTTCACGGGTCTGACCTGCGGCGGCAGCGATCCGGTACATGGTCGACATCGAGCACCAGTAGCGGCCCTCGTCCAGTTCACGGACCCAGATCTGCCCGATCGACAGGTCGCAGTACCCGTCCTGGTTGATGACCCGTAGGACCGCTGCCCGTTCGTCGGCGTCCAGGGCCTGGGGGCCAGGTGGGCGTTTCTCCTTCGGGCCGTGCATGCGGCCCTTGACCTGCCGGTAGTGGGTGGCGCGGGAACGTCCCACCAGTTGGCAGGCGGTGCGTACCGGGGTCTGGATCCCGGTCAGGGCCGTGAGCGTCTCCTCGATCACCGGTTCGACGTCTGCTGCGAGTCCGAGCTCTCGACCAAGGACGACAAGAGCTCGTGTGCTTTTCCCATGATCGTCAGAGCTGCCTGGGTCTGGGTGAGCTTGGCGGTCAGGCGGGCGTTCTCCGCGCGCAGGCGTTCGACGTCGCGTTCGGCGCGTGATTGCCGCGTCGTCGCGGACGGGCCCGGTGTGCCCTGCGAGCGTGCGGCGTCACGGGCCCCGGTCCATTCGCGAACGTGGGAGTGGAACAGGCCTTCGCGTCGCAGAATCGCGGACTTCTCCCCGTGTGGTGCGGCCTCGTACTCGGCGACGACGGCGGCCTTGTACTCGGCGGTGAATGTACGTCGTGCCGGGCGGGGAGCAGGGTCAACGGGTCCTGTTGGTCCTTGCTCGCAGGACTGCTTCCTGCTGTTCATGTACGGGTCTCCAGTCACGCCCTGCAAGCCAACCCCGATCGCCGGGGTGTCTCACGCCAGCCTGACAGAGAGGGGAGGCCGCCGTGCGGGACGAGGCCATCCGGACCCGCATCCTCACCCGCCTCGAAGAAGCGATCGCCGGCTCCGACGACCTGCCCCCGGACCAGCGCGCCGAACTCCGCGGGGTGATCTCCACCAAGCCAGGGATGAACCGGTACCTGCGCGTCACCCCCGGCGGACTGCTCCGCGTCGACAAGAAGAAGATCACCGTCGAGGCCAACCTGGACGGCAAGTACCTGCTGCGCACTTCCGACCCCACGCTGACCAGCACCGACATCGCCCTGGGCTACAAGCAACTCCTGGAAGTCGAACGCGGCTGGCGAGACAAGAAATCGGTACTGGACCTGCGCCCGGTCTACCACCGCCTGGAAGACCGCATCCGCGCCCACGTCCTGCTGTGCTGGCTGGCCCTCCTCCTCGCGCGCATCGTCGAGACCCGCACCGGTACCACCTGGCCGGTGGCACGAGCCGAACTCCAGCGCCTCCACGTGGGCACCTTCACCGGACCCGCCGGCACCTTCCGCCAGACCACCACCCCCACCCCCGAGGCCCGACGCCTGCACGAGGCCCTCGACTTCAAGCTCCCGCCCCGGATCTGGCACCTCGACCCCGAACCCACCCCCAGCCCGACCCCCCGCTGACCAGCACCGATACCCGGCCCTAGCGACACGCGCGGTCACTAGGGCCAACCGGTGTTCGCCCAGGTCAACCCCATGATCCGCGTCCTTTACCGGCACATCAGCTG
>JAAYAH010000243.1 GCA_012719445.1 Actinomycetales bacterium
ACCCTGGGCACCGCGACCACCGCGCGGCTGTTCGTAGTCCACACAACTCCGGATCATCACGCGGTGGTCGCCCTACGTCACGAACCGCCACACGTCGGACACATCACGAAGTGTCGCTGGAGTACTAAGGCTCAGGTGGGCTCCGCGGCGAACCGGCAAGACTCCGGAATCTCTGGGGTGGATCGCGGTGGCCTGTTTTTCCATCGGGGGGATGGTCCACCCCGTGTCAGGGGCTTGGATCGGCATCGCGCTGGGGATCTGCACGGTTGTCGCTGCCCGCAGGGGGTGCGTTCCCCGGTGCGGAGAACGCGGCATCGCAGGACGAGCACACGGCGCATCGTGACCGCCATTTCGGTGACCGGATCGTTCCGGGATGCGACCTGATCATGCCTGGGCGGGGTGTTCGGCACCGACGAGGATCGGCGGCATGGACAAGGACATCGGCAACGCCCCGACATGTCAGGCCCTCCTCGTCATCGACGTCCAGGAATCGTTCCGGCAATGTGACGGCTGGCGGGCGATCTCCAACCCTGCGATCGTCGACGACGTGAACCGCCTGGTCACCGCCGCCCGTGAGCGGGGCCAGATCGTGATCTGGGTTCTTCATGCTGACCCCGGGTCAGGCACGGTCTTCGACCCGGCCAGCGGCCACGTCCGGCTCATGGACGGTCTGAGCCCGAGCCCGGACGAGGTGGTGCTCACCAAGTCCGCCCACAACGCGTTCACCACCACCAGCCTGCAACTCCTGCTCACCCGGCACGGGATCCGGCGGGTCACAATCTGTGGGATCCGCACCGAGCAGTGCTGCGAGACCACCGCGCGGCTGGCCCGCGACCTGGGCTTCGACGTCGTGTTCGTCACCGAGGCCACCGCCACCACACCTCTGCCGCACCGGGACCTCGGGGAGGCCGCGCCACTGGAGCAGATCCTGACCGACCCCCGAACTCTGCCGGTCGGGGAGGTGATCGCCCGGACCGAGTACGCCCTGGCAGGCCGGTTCGCCACGATCGCCACGATCGCCGAGGTCACCGGAGCCGCTACGGCTGCCACGGTGGCCACGGCTGCCGTACCCTGACCAGATCGTGCGCCGCGTCGTCCTTCTCCTCGTTCCCCAGGTCCACCTGCTCGACCTGGCTGGTCCCGCACAGGTGTTCTCCGAGGCCGACGACTGCGGCCATCCCTACACGGTGCACTTCGTCGCCGACCAGGCTGAGGTGGTCTCGGCTCAGGGGCTTCCCGTGCGGGCCGAGACCACCTGGCCGCACCTGGACGCCGCCGACCTGATCGTCGTCCCGGGATGGCGATCGTCCGGTGCGTCCGGGCCGGGCGGGTCGTGGGGGGTCTCCGGGGCCGGTGAGGAGGTCGCGTTGCGGCCGTCGACCCTGCAACGCCTGGTCGATCACCACGCCCGCGGGGGAATGGTGGCCAGCGTCTGTGCGGGTGCCTTCGCGCTCGGCCGGGCAGGGCTGCTTGACGGGAGGCGCTGCACCACCCACCACGAGTTGCAGGCGGCTCTGGCTCGCTGCTTCCCCCGTGCCCAGGTGATACCGGACGTCCTGTTCGTCGCCGACGGGCGGGTGATCACCTCGGCGGGGATCGCCAGTGGCATCGACCTCGCCCTGCACCTGCTCGCCCGTTGGCACGGTCCTGTCGTGGCCGCCGCCGTCGCCCGCGCCCTGGTGGTGTACACCCGACGCAACGGGCAGGAACCGCAGGCCAGCGCCATGCTCCGGCATCGTGACCATCTCAGTGACGCCGTGCACCGGGCACAGGACATCCTCGACGCCCAGTACACCCAGGCGTTGCCCCTGCCCGAGCTCGCCGCCCGCGTCGGGGTGAGTGAACGTACTCTCACCCGCCGGTTCACGGCGGCCGCCGGCCTGACCCCGCTGCGGTACCAGCAGGAACTTCGTCTGGAGCAGGCCGAACACCTGATCGGCCACGGCCTGGGTCAGGACGCTGCCGCCCGGGCTGTCGGCTTTACCGACGCCCGGATGTTGCGGCGACTACGCCGAAGCAGGGGCGGATGAGGCGAAGCCAGGCACGACGATCGCACCTGGCCCGCTGGGGGGACGTCGGGGATGACCAGCTCGCCGCGCCGTCGGGATAACGTGGCGGGCTTCCCGCACCGTCCAGCCAACGCGTCATGGCCCAGACCCGGCTCCGCCAGGCCACAGGCCGCACCGCTCGGTGGGACAACGGCGTGATCGTGAATGCCGGAGGCCGGCGTGCATGCGCTTGTAGGGTGTGCCGGCGACAGCGTGTGGCTCAGAAGCAGAGCACCGGGCTCGGGACCCGGAAGGCGCGAGGGCGGCACCCGCCACGCCGGCCGTGGTGATCGGAGGGGACGCCGATGGAGATCGGGCACGAGGGAGGTCCTCGATCCAGACACCGACTTCGTTGTCGTCGTCCAAGAGGCCATTACCGGAGACTGGCGTCATGGGAGCTATAGTTCTAAGTCCGGATCGGGCCGGGCTGGATATAAGAGCTGACGCATTTATTGGCGCCGCCGTTCGACACTGGGGAGAATCCGCGAGAGTTCTGGTGTCAAACCTGTCTCGAGCTGCGGCTAACGTCGATGTTCATCCTCGATCCGGGACCCCTCGCTCCTGCCTTGTGACCCTGCTTCACAAGGGAAGTATCAGTACAGATGGAACCTGGGATCAGGCTGCAGAAGTTGCGGCATGGGCGAGATCTCTACTTCCTGCTGGATGCGAGTTTCGTGTCTGGATGATTGATGACGAATACTCTGGCCATGTCGAACTGACCGCGGGCATCACTCCTGAGCAAATACTTGCCGGATGGGTCGACCACGAAACCCACGGGTACCCCGACATCTGATGGGGAGCTAGTGCGACAGCTTCTCGGTCTCATACAAGACAATACGCGGCGACAGTCAACGTCCAGCATGACTGGATAGCGTGAGTACATGGACGCCGTTGCGCGCTGAGCTGCGGATTTTCTGATGGCCCGCTGTCGGGGCTACGGCTGGATCCCGTGTCCGGATCCCGTGTAGCCGGTAGCCGGGTAGCCGGGTAGCCCATCATGAGTACCGGGCCGGTCCGCCACCGGAAGACACCTCTGCCGGACGACACCGGCCGAACTGTCCCGCGCGGTGAGGACGACGAGTTCGCCGAGCAGGGCTCCCTCGTCGTCGAGCAGCGTTTCGCGATCGCGCCGGAGTGGGTGCTGGACGCCGGGGTCAGCGACGTCGCCTTCCGGTTGTACGTGGTGCTGCTGAGGTACGGGCAGTCCTCAGGGCAGCGGATGCCCGGGCGCAAACTGCTGGCCGCGCGGCTGCATATGCGTTCGACCGACACCGTGGACCGGGCGCTGAAGGAACTCGTGGCCGTCGGTGCCGTCGTGGTCGAGCGGCGCCGCACCGGCCGAACGAACCTGACCAACCGCTACCGCGTCATGATCACTTCACCGGCGCAACGGGAACGGTCGAGCCACCGTCCCGACGAGGGCGGGGGCGGGGACGGGGGCGGCGACGCTGCGAGGCCGATCTCGTCCAGCGGAGCAGCCGTACCCGGGTGGCCGCAGTAAAGCGGCTACCTCTGTCCGCGTCGATGCGGCGGGACTGGCCGCGGGGGAGCGGCCCGACCCAGGAGTCTCTACCCAGGAGAACCCTCCTACTCCCCGAGCGGCCACCGGTCGGGCGCGGGCCCGGGACGCCCGGGAGTCGATGGAGCGGGTGCTCGGCGTCCTCGGGCTGAAGAGCCTCGACGCCGTGGCGGAGGAGTGTCGCGCGATGCGGCGACGTCTCAGTTTGCCCGCGGCTCGCTGGACGCCCCGCGCGCTGGCCGAGGTCCTGACCGAGGCGGTGCTCGTGCGGGGTTGGCCGGCCGACGATGCGATCGCGGCACTGTTGGCGGTGGCCGCGGCCCCGGCGACACGCAGTCCGGCGCGACTGGCATGTCCCGGGCCGTGGTGGGACACCGCCGAGGCGAAGCGCCTTCAGGGCGCTGCCGGTGCGGATCCTGCCGACTTCGCGGAGTTGGCCTGGCTGGAGGCCCGGCTTGCGGAGGTCGACGGCGCTCGGGTCTGGGCGCAACGGCAGGCTCGTGATCACCTGGCTCGCTCCGGGGAGCCGGTGACACGGCTGGCCGTGGCCCGGTTGGCGCGCCGTCTCCTCGAGGAGTCGGAGGACGACGTCGAGGGTAGCGCGGAGGTGGCACGGTGACGCCGCCGATGGCCTTCCTGGTCGCGAGGTCTCAACAGGAGCACGCGGGAGGGAGCGGGAGAGAGGCGGGCGCGAGGTCGGTCAGCGGTGGGGGTGCCAGGTGCGGGTGGCGGCGTCCCAACGGGCCACGGTGATCGGCGGTTCGGACAGGACGGGATCGGCGAAGGCGACGACATCGGCCACCACGGCGGCGAAGTCCTCGGGCAGGTGGTGGGCGTCGGTGCCCAGACGTCGCCGGTAGGCGGTGTAGGTGCGGGCCCGGACGGCGGCAAGTCCTGTGATCGCCTCGGACAGTGGGCGGAGCTGGACGCCGCGGTAGCTGGTAGTGGCCTCCAGAGCGGCGCGGAGCTCGGCGGCGTCCAGGTCGTGGACACCGGTGAGGGTCCAGACGTCGGCGTAGTCGCGGACCCGACTGTTGGCGGTGCCGAGGTCGATCGCGGTGGACAGCTTCTCGGCGAGCACGGTGGCCAGCGGGTAGCCCCGGACCTGAACGGGTGGGTACCCGGGGCGCAATACCGGGTAGTCGATCTCGCGGGGTTCGGGGGTGACGGGGTCTCCGAAGTTGACGTCGAGCTGGAGCTTGACCGCGGCGGTGGCCACCCGGGCGTCCATGGTCACCCGGACCCCGGCGTAGAGGTTGTCCTCGCGGATGGTTCGGGCTCTGGCGGTCTCGGTGAGGTAGCGCACGCCGTCGTCCGTCTCGGGGGTCAATATGGCGATCTCGACGACGCGAGCCAGGACCGTGTCGGTGTCGTTGGCGAGCTGGGTGGCCAGCAGGTCGGCGTCCACGGTGGGGCGCCGGGCGTGCAGGGCGGCCAGGAGCATCCCGCCCTTGAGGACGAACGTGCCGGCGTGGGCACTGGCGCCGAGCCGGGCCAGGAACCGCTCCAGCACATAGGCGACGAGCAGTTCCTGGGTGAGCCTGCCCTCGCGGCGGGCACGGTTCAGCAGATCCAGGTAGGCCCTGCCCGCGGCGTCGGCGCGGGTGGGGCGGCTCACGATGCCTCCAAGACATCCACGGCGGCCCGGACCGGTCCCAGCACGTCCAGCGCGCGGGCCACCTCCAGCAGTCGTCCCGGGCTGGATCCGGGCGAGGCCAGGTGGCGGCGCAATGCGGCCAGCGCCAGCGGCTCACCGATCCGGCGCCGCAGCCGCATGAGGTCGACCACGGTGCGGGCGGGGGAGTACACCCGCATCGACTCTCCCGGCGCGGCCTGCACCTCAGCCAACCCCAGCTCGAAGGTCGCGGCGTCGAAGTGGTGTGCCTCCACTGGCGGGTACGCGATCCGCGGTGACCGTGTGCCCCGGGGGACGGCGAACTGCACCGCCCGGGGCTGCTCGTCGGTCAGGTCGTGGATCGCGGCGGCCGAGACCAGGCACACCACCGCCACCGGCACCCGGTGGGCCAGGGCCAGCAACTCCGGATACGACGCCTCCGGGGCATCGGTGCGCCGGAACACCCCCCGCGACAGCTCCACCACCTGTCCAGCGTCCCGCCACCGGTACAGGTCCCGCGGATGCACCCCCGCGTCCCGGGCCTGCCCCGTGGTGAAAGTCGCCGGCAGTCCCGTCAGACCGGTCATGGATACAACTGTAGACACATGCATTCGGAGTGTCGACATGTCTATCCATGGTTTCGGTGACTGCCTCGTCGAACACCTGGACATCACCACTGGAGCACCCCCGATCCTCCGGCCACCCGGCGCTCGTGCCGTCGCCGGCGTCGACCCCGCAGGATGCCACCAACCCCGGACATCCCGCCCCGGGTCAGGCACCGACCCCGAGGACTCGTGTGAGAAGGTCATAACCAGGACTGGGTCCTGATCGTCAACGAGACTCATCTGCGTCGGGTCCTTACTACCTTCCTGGAGCACTACAACCAGGAGCGACCGCACCGTGGCCTGGACCTCAACATCCCCGTACCCGTCGCGCTGGGTCACCAGCGGAGTGGCGAGGTTTAGCGGCGAGACGTCCTCGGCGGGCTCATCCACGAGTACAGCAACGGCCTGACCGCCACACCACAGAGACATCCCCTCACAGGGCTCTGTCGGTCAGGCACGGCTGGGACTGTTGACGCGGAGGCATGCATCTGCCCGTCACCTCGCAGGAACGGACCCACATGGCCAGGGAACGCCCTCAAGCCTGTCAGCGGCCGCTGGCCGTCCGGCGCCAGTATGCCTCCGTGCCGACGTCACACACGGTCGTATGCCCGAATCGTGAGGCTGCACCCCACACGTTGTGAGCGGGTGTGGGATGCCTGGGCCCAGTGACTATCTGCGATCGCGGCGGGGTCAGGTCGGATCGGCGGCGGGGCCGAACCGCTGGCGGTATTCGGAGGGGGTGAGACCGGTGTGTCGTCGTAGCTGGGTGCGCAGGTTCGCCGTGGAGCCGAGCCCGCTGGCCCGAGCGACGACGGTGAGACGCTGTTCGCCGCGTTCGATGAGCCGGCAGGCCAGGGCGACTCGCTCGACAGTGAGCCAGGCCAACGGGGTGGTGCCGAGTTCGGCACGGAACCGCCGGTGCAGGGTGGCCGGGCTGACCGCAGCACGCACGGCAAGGTCGGCGACGGTCAACGGCCGGTCAAGGTGCTGCTGGGTCCAGGCAAGCAATCCGGCGAGCGAGACGTCCGGAGCGCTCGGGACGGGCCGGTCGACGAACTGGCGTTGGCCACCGTCGCGGTGGGCTGCGAAGACGAGACGGCGGCTGACCGAGGCGGCGACCTCGGCGCCGTGATCGTGGCGGATCAGGTACAGGCCCAGGTCGAGTGCGGCAGCGCTGCCGGCGGCGGTGAGAATGTCGCCGTCATCGACGAACAGCAAGTCCGGTTCGAGTCGCACACCTGGGTACATGGTGGTGAACAGGTCGGCCCACCGCCAGTGTGTGGTTGCCCGACGGCCGTCGAGGATACCGGCGCCGGCCAGGGTGAACGCCCCGGTGCAGAAGCTGACCAGCCGGGCGCCCCGCTGAGCGGCCCGCCGCACGGCCGACAGCACCGCATCGGACGGTGCCACCTCCGGGTCGGGCCGATTGGGTACGACCACCGTGTCGGCGTCATCGACCGCGTCCAGTCCGGCCACACCCGTCAGGGTGAACCAGCCGGCGTGCACGCGAACCGCCGGTGTGGCGGCGCACAGCGTGAAGTCGTACCAGGGCCGGTCCAGCTCGGGACGACGCAGCCCGAACAGCTCCGTGGCCACTCCCAGCTCGAAGGGGTTGGATCCCTCGTCGACGATCACAGCCATCCGGTGGCGTGAGCCCTCCGGTCGTTGCGAGGATCCTTGCGACATATGCAATTCCTAGCACTTCTCCGTGCGGGCTGACCCGGTGACGATCGTCTGGTGATCCGTGAACCGATCAACCTGGCCACCGTGCTGGCCCAGTTCGACGACCTGTGGAGCCCACGGATCGTCGCCCGCGTCAACGACTATGACGTGCGTGTCGCCAAGGTGACCGGCGAGCACGTCTGGCACGCCCATGCCCACACCGACGAGTTCTTCCTGGTGATCGACGGCGAGCTGTACATCGCCCTGCGCGACGAAACGGTCGACGCTTCCCGCAACGAACGGGTCGTCGTCCTGTCCCGTGGAGCGCTGTTCGTCGTCCCCGCCGGGGTCGAGCACCGCCCCTTCGCACCCACCGGTGCGTCGATCCTCATGCTCGAACCGGCCGGAACCTCGACCGTCGGAGACCGCCACGACCCAATCCCTGGCCACATCGACGTCTCCACCGGACATGCGTTCACCTGACCGCCTCGTAGGAGATCAGCCATAGAACCCGCGACCACGATGTCCAGATGCGACTACGTACCCACCCGGGTGCCTCGCCCGGGACGGTCGCGGTCGCGTGGACGTCGAGCCAGGCGGCGTCGTCAAGACGATGCTCCCCCTCACTGGACTGAGACGGACGTCGTCACCGGCGTCGGCCCAGGGTGAGAGTAACCGCGAGGCAGGCCCGTATTGAGCTACGCCGAGGGATGGCTATCCCGCGGCGGACAAGCTTCTGATCAAGCCATCGAGGTGGGTCAGGCTCGGCACCGGCACCCAGCTCCCGATGGACAGATCCCGGCCAAGACACCCCGAAGGGGTCAGGCGATTCATGAGTCACATCGAGCGTCGGGTGACGACGCCAACCCTGCCAGCCATCCCCCGGCCTGGATCTACTCCCCGGAACCGGTCCATCCACCCCTGGTCGAGCGTGAGGCCTTCGACCAGGCCCAGGCGCTGCTCGCCGTCCCCACCCGGACAACCACCCGCAGCACCACCGTTGACGCGGGGAAGGGCCCCCACGCGGGGGAGTGCAGCAGACAGGAACGACGTCACCGCGCTGGCGGGCGCATTACCTGCTCCGCGGGCTGATCTTCTGCGGGACCTGCGGGCGGCGGATGGCCGGCTCCTGGAACAACGACCGGGCCCACTACCGGTGCAAACTCACCGCCGCCGACGCCCGCCTCCGGCAGGCCGGGCACCCACCGGTGGTCTACGTGCGGGAGGACCGGATCGTCGACCGTCTCGACACCTGGCTGGGTGACCTCCTCGGCACCCAGAAGCGCGCGGCCACCATCGATGCCCTCTACGACGCCGGTGACGACCCCGCCACCGCGGCCCGCCGTCGCGCCCTGCAGGCCGGGCTGCGGTCCTGCCAGGACCGGCTGGACAGCTACCGCCGGGCCCTGGAGGCCGGCGCCGACCCGGCCGTGGTCACTGGCTGGATTGCCGAGGTCACCGCCGAACGCACCCGCCACGAGATCGACCTCGCCCGGCTGACCGGCCAGACCCGGCTCACCCGCGACCAGATCAGTGCCCTGGTCGACCAACTTGCCGGCCTCGCCGCGATCCTGCGCCACGCCGATCCCCGCGACCGCGCGGAGATCTACCGCCAGCTTCAGCTCAGACTGACATACCAACAGGAAAGGAAGATCCTCGTGGCTGAACTCGACCAGACCGGTCATGGGGGTAATTCTGGTGTCCGAGGCCCGACACAGAGCGTGAGTACATGGACGCCGCTGCGCGCTGAGCTGCAGCTTTTCTGATGGTGAGGCCCGCTTCCCGTGAGCTGGCGCGGCGTGGTCCACCCAAGCTACGGGTCGATCTTCGTGACATAGCCTGTGACGCTCACGAGGTAGAGGTCTATGCCGAGCTGTTGCCTGACGTGGGGAGATACGCGGGTCAGCGCGGATGCCGACGTCTCCGGGGCGACGAGTGCGTAGCGCGTCGTGACATCGTCCGAGTCGGGTCTCATGCGCCACAGGAGTTGACCGTAGGCCGTATCGGTGTCAGTGCCGGCGTCGGAGGTGCGGCCCTTGGCTTCGGCGACGACCCGGTGGTGACCTCGGGTGGCGATGAGATCGATGTGGTTGGTCTCGGTGATGACCTGCCACCCCTCCTGGCGCAGCCATCGTGCGAAGGCGGCGATGATGTCCGCTTCAGTGGTGATCCACGGGCGGCTGGTGTCGCCCTTGATCGTTTCTGCTGCGCTTCGGAAAGCAGCGAGCTGCTCAGCTTGCCAGCGGGTTCTCTCATCAGAGGTGCCCACGAAGGCCTGAGGACTCGTGTGGCGGGTCGTGATGACGGTGTACCGGGCTGCCACGGGGGGATGGCGGGTGCGCAGTCGGTGCCAGCTCCTGCTCGCATCGTTGCCCAGCAGTATGCCTGGGATATTCACGCCGATCTGACTGATCATGGTTCTGGTGTGTGTCAGGACGTAGAAAGGTGCCCCTGACCTGGGACAATACGAGTTGTCAAGACACGTATCGGGTCCGCGGAAAGGAGC
>JAAYAH010000244.1 GCA_012719445.1 Actinomycetales bacterium
CCGCATCGAGGTGCGTCGCATGTGGCTGACCCAGGACGTCGCCTTCGCCATGTCGGCCCTGCCGCTGGGGTTCGGCCTGCCCCACCGCCGCTGGTAAAGGGGGGACGAGGATGCTCAAGAAGATCACCCGCGGCCGGTCCGCTCCTCCACCCGCACCGCCGGCGGTCCATGACGTCACCCACCTGCTCGCCACCCCTACCCCCTCGACGTGCGCCGCGGGCGGTGACCCCGACGACCAGACGCCTCGGCACCGCGTCGGTGAGAGCCACGGGGCGCCGGCGGGGCCGGTGCCTCCGCGGCGGGGGTGGGCCAAGGCGTTCGCCGGGCGGGCACCGGTCCTGCCCACCCCGCCGGTGTTCCGCGGGTCGACCGCGCAGGTGCAGGGCCTGTACCCGTTCCTGTACGGGGCACCCGTCCCCCCGGTGGGCGCCTACCTCGGGGTGGACTGCCTCTCGGGTGGAGCGTTCTCCTGCCACCCCATCGAATGGCTCAAGGCCGGGCTGATCACCAACCCGAACCTGCTGATCACCGGCGTCCCCGGAGCCGGGAAGTCCGCGACCATCAAGGCCCTGGCCCTGCGCCTGATGGCCTACGGCGTCAAGACCTTCGTGCTCGGAGACCTGAAGAACGAGTACACCCCCCTGGCGCTAGCCCTGGGCACCGTGCCCTTGGAACTCGGTCCCGGGCTGCCGGCCCGGCTGAACCCCCTGGACGCCGGGCCCCTCGGCACCAACCTGCCCCGGGCGGCCACCGCCCGCGCCGAGCGCCTCGCCGAGATCCACCGGCGGCGGATCAGCCTGCTGTCCTCCCTGCTGGTCACCCGGCTGCACCGCGAACTGTCCCCCACCGAGGAGGCCGCGGTGTCCATGGCCATCCACCACGCCACAGGACAGCACGACGCGGCCACCACCCTGGTCGACCCGACGATCCCGCAGGTGTGGACCCTGCTGCGCGACCCCACGCCTGAGATGGTCGCCGAGCTACGCGCCCCCGGTGACAGTGCCGCGCAGTTGCGGGAGATGATCCGCCCGGTCGCCGACGCCCTGGGCAACATGATCACCGGGTCGTTGTCCGGGCTGTTCGACGGGGCCACCACTGCGGCCCTGGACTTTGCCGCGCCCATCCAGAGCGTGGACATCTCCCGCCTGGAGGCCCGCGGCGACGAGACCGTGGCGATGATCCTGGCGTGCGTGTCCTCCTGGGGGCAGGCCGCCATCGACGACCCCACCGGCGGGGTGCGTCTGGTCGTGCGGGACGAGTTGTGGCGGGCCCTGCGGATCCCGGCGATGATCCGCCAGGTCGACGCCGACCTGCGGCTGTCCCGCTCCCAGGGCACCATCCAGGTCCTGGCCACCCACCGCCTGGCCGACTTCGAGGCCGTCGGCGCTGCCGGGTCCGCCGAGGTCGCCATCGCCTCGAACCTCATCGCCTCCTGCGACGTGCGGGTCTGTCTGCGTCAGGACACCGCCCCGCTGGAGATGACCCGCGCGGCGATCGACCTGACCGACACCGAGGCCGCCCACATCGCCTCCTGGACCGGGGAACAACTCGGGCGCAGCCTGTGGAAGATCGGGCGGGCCTCCTCCCACATCGTGCAGGTCGTCCTGCACCCCCTGGAGCGGCAGCTGTACTGGACCAACCAGCGCATGACCACCGTCTCCCGTGGGTTCGCGGGAACCGAAGTGGCTACGACCGGGAACCGAAGCGGTGGAG
>JAAYAH010000001.1 GCA_012719445.1 Actinomycetales bacterium
CCGTAGGTGAGCTCGGTGGCCAGGGCCGAGTCCCGCGCATCGAGCTTCGCGCGCCTGAGCTCCGCCGGCAGGGCCAGGTTCGCGTACGCCGAACGCTCGCGCACCGCCGTCATGACGGCCAGCGCGACGGCGCGCGCATCCATAGGCGGCGCCTTGTGGGAGGTGTTACGACCGTCGCCGCCCTGTCGGCGTTGCTGACCGGAGTTGCCGCTACGGGTATTCCGGTCCCGAGTGCTGGCGCCCCGAGAGTTTCCGCTACGGGTAGTGTCCCCGCGAGGGTTTCCACCACGGGAGCTCGACCCACGGGCAATTGCGCCACGGGAGTTCCCGCCACGGGTGCTGCCTCCCCGGGTATCTCCGCCCCGTGAGTCCCCACGCCTGTCGTTCCCGTTGCGGGAGGAGCTTCCCCGCCGACCGCGGTCGCCGTCGTGTTCACGGTCCCGGTCAGAGTGACGGCCTCGATCGTCGGAACTCATTCGAACGCCGTCCCTGCCTCGATGCGGGCGCCTCGGACCCAGTCGAGCGCGTTCATCATCTTCTTGCCCACTGGTTGCAACTGCTCCACCTTGAGCGGTGTCGATGCTGTGCCCACGAGGAAGGTCTTCTTCCCCCAGCGGATGTGCCCCGGAGGCAACGCCAGACCTGGTTCCACAGCGTCGATCTCGGACTGCTCGGCAGGGCGGGCCGACCCGATCTTGACCCGGTCTCCGCCCAGGGTCGTCCACGCCCCCGGAGCCGGGGTGACGGACCGGATATGACGATCTACTGCCACAGCGGGGTCCGACCAGCGAATCCGGGCGTCGTCCACGGTGAGCTTGCCCGCGTAGGACACACCGTCCGTTGTCTGGGGTTCGGCTCGAAGGTGACCCACCTCGAGGCCGTCGAGGGTTGCGAGCAGCAGACCCGCGCCGGCCTCTGAGAGGCGGGTGAGCAGATCCCCCGCGGTGTCGCGGGGCCGGATCGTCTCGGTCATCGTGCCCAGCACCGGGCCCGTGTCCATTCCCTCGTCGAGTCGGAACGTCGTGGCACCCGTCATCTCGTCGCCGCTGGCGATGGAGGCGTTGACCGGAGCCGCTCCACGCCACGCGGGCAGTAGCGAGAAGTGAAGGTTGATCCAGCCGTGCGTCGGAATGTCGAGGACCGACCGTGGGACGAGGTGACCGTACGCAACCACCGGCGCGGCGTCCGGGGCCAGCTCGCGCAGGCGCTCCGCGAACTCGGGATCGCGGGCATTCGGCGGGGTGAGGACCTCGATCCCGGCCGCGTCGGCGGCGGACGCCACGGGGCTTCGCGAGAGATTCCTGCCCCGCCCCGTCCGCGCGTCAGGCCTCGACACCACCGCGACGACCTCGTGGCGATCACTGTCGATGAGTGCTTTCAATGACGGCACCGCGACACCGGGGGTTCCTGCGAAGACGACCCTCATCGTCACTTCACCCCCATCGGCTCGGAGAGATGCTCGTGAATGACCCCGGCGCTGATGGCGGCGCTCCCGAACCAGGAGGCAGCCCGAATCTCGGACATAGCCGACCGGCGGGCCTCCGGCGTCAGTCGCTGCAGGAACAACACCCCGTCCAGGTGGTCCGTCTCGTGCTGGACCGCCCGCGCGAGGATGCCCTCGGCGTCAAAGGAGACCGGATTGCCGTACATGTCCTGCCCGCGTGCGCGCACCCTCGCGAACCGCTCGGTCGGCTCGGTGATGCCGGGGATGGACAGACATCCCTCGTTCACGTGGGTCTTCTCGTCGTCCAACGGCTCCCATTCCGGGTTCACCAGGTGGCCTTCACGCCCGCCACAGTTGTAGACGAACACGCGGATGGACAGACCGATCTGGGGTGCGGCCAGTCCCGCGCCCTCTTCGTGGACGACGGTGTCCGTGAGGTCGGCGACGGCCCGCTCCAACCTGTCATCGAACTTCGTGACGGTGTCGGCCGGGGTCCGGAGGACCGGATCACCGAAGAGCCGGACGGGGAGGACGGGCATGTGGATCTGGTCTCCTAGCGGGCGGTTTCCGGGATGGCAGTTCATTCTAGTTCGTCATCCGGGCACTGCCGTGCGACGGGCGCATCAGCCGATGTTGACCGGGTCGAGGCGCACCCGGAGGGGGTGTGTTCCGCGACGGCCCGACCGGCTGACGATGAACGCGTGTAGTTCGGACGCGACCTCGCCGACCTGTGGCGGCGGTACGCGGAGCAGGACTCGCTCAGGGTCTTCGACCTCGGAGTGGCCCGGCAACTCCTCGCCCGGGGGAAGATCGACCGGGCCCAGTACTTCGACCCGCTCGATGAGCCGGAAACCGTCGAGGAATTCCGCCAGTGACGCGGCGGGCCCGTCGACGGCGAACATGTGCACCGCTGGGGGGAACCCCACCTCAGAGCGATCCGCCAGTTCCCGTTCGGCCCAGCCCTGTGGTGACCACCGGACAAGTGCCTGGGCGACCGGTGATTCGGAATCGGCAGAGAGGAAGACCTTCCCGCCCTCACTCGCGGGGCGGACGAGACTCGCGGCTCCGATCCACAATCGCAGGGCATTCTGCACGGCACGGAGGTCCGGTCTGCTCAACAGCGCCCACGAATCGAGCAGTAACGCCGCGCCGTATCCCCCGGTCGCAACCGGCTCGGCACCCGGTGTCGACACGACTATCGCGGGTTCCGCGGGGACGGTGTCGAGGATGTCCCCGCCCCCGCTGGTGCGCACCCTGATCCCGGGAAACATCCGCCCGAGCTCCTCGGCCGTCCGGCCGGCTCCCACCACACCCGCTCGCAGGGCCCTTGATCCACAGTCCACGCAGCGATAACTGGTCTCCGGCACGCCACACCAGCCGCAGGCGAGGTCGACGGGACCGTAGACGGCGTCCATCCGACCGGCTCTGATCGGACCGTTGCACCGTCGACACCGTGCAGGTGAACGACACGTGCCGCACAACAGTGTCGGGATGTACCCCTTTCGAGGTACCTGCACGAGCACCGGCGCGTCGACGTCGATGGACTCGCGAGCCATCGTCAGGGCCACTGCCGGAAGCCGGGTGCGGCCGCCGGCGACATCCCGGGCCTGGGTCGGATCAGCGTCCGTCACCGCAATCACTCTCGGGGCCAGCTCTCGGATGAGCCCCGGCCTGGGGCTCACCTCATGGGCCCACCCCCGCCGCACGTATTCCGCGACCTCGGGAGTGCGGTCGACGGAGCTGAACAGGAGCGGGGTGCCGTCAAGGACGGACCGCTGGAC
>JAAYAH010000245.1 GCA_012719445.1 Actinomycetales bacterium
GCCTGAGCGGCTAGCCTTCCCCCATGAGCAACCTGGAGGTGGCGCCGCCCGAGGTGCTCTGCGGCGGCGAGGCCGATGAGGCGTCCACGTCGGCCGTGGAGGTGATCTCCCCGCGCGAGGTGCCGCTCGGCGGGCCGCGCGCGATGCTCGTGCGGCGCACCCTCCCCACCCGCGGGCGCACGACAATCGGTGCGTGGTGCTTCGCCGACCACTACGGCCCGGACTCCGTGGACCAGACCGGGGGCATGGTCGTCGCGCCGCACCCGCACACCGGGCTGCAGACCGTCTCCTGGCTGTTCACCGGCGAGATCGAGCACCGCGACAGCACCGGCGTCCACGCCATGGTCCGCCCCGGCGAGCTGAACATCATGACCGCCGGCACCGGCATCTCCCACTCCGAGGTCTCCACCGAGGCCACCCGGATCCTGCACGGCGTCCAGCTGTGGACCGTGTTGCCGCAGGAGTCGCGCTTCGTCGAGCCGGGCTTCGAGCACTACGTCCCCGAGCCCGTCGACCTCGCCAGCGGCGCGCGAATCTCGGTCTTCCTCGGCTCCCTCGAGGTGACCGACGACAACGTGAGCGGGCCGATCGAATCCAGCGCCACGGCATACTCCCCGCTGTTGGGCGCGGAGCTGACCCTGCAGCCCGGCGCGATCATCACCCTGCGGCTGGACCCGACCTTCGAGCACGGGGTCCTGGTCGACGGCGGACCCGTCTGCGTCGGGTCCGAACAGATCGCGATGCACGACCTGGCCTACCTGGCGCCGGGGCAGGAGTCGGTCGACATCCATGCGGGGGAGCACGGCGGGCGGGTGATCCTGCTGGGCGGCACGCCGTTCGAGGAGCAGATCGTCATGTGGTGGAACTTCATCGGCCGCGACCACGACGAGGTGGTGGCCTACCGCGAGGAGTGGCAGCGGCGCGTCGAGGAGGGGGTGGAGACGCGCTACGGGCTCTTCGACTACCCCGGCGACCCGCTGCCGGCACCGCCCATGCCCGGGGTCCGGCTTCGGCCAAGGACCTGAGGTTTGCGGCGAGCCCTGCTGATCGACAACGTCGACAGCTTCACCTACAACATCGCCGACCTGCTGCACCGGGTGCTCGGCGAGGCGCCGACCGTCTGGCACCACGACCACCGCGCGGACGACCTCAGCGGGTTCGACGCGATCATCGTCGGACCCGGTCCCGGCCGCCCGCAGCACGCCGCCGACATGGGGCTCAGCGACCTGGCCCTGCGCCAGCGGGACGTGCCGGTGCTCGGCATCTGCCTCGGTCACCAGGGCCTCGCACACCTGGCCGGTGACGCGGTCGTCGAGCTGGCCAGTCCGGTCCACGGGCAGGTGAGCGAGGTCGTCCACGACGGCACCGGGCTCTTCGCGGGCGTGCCGTCGCCGTTCTCCGTCGTGCGCTACCACTCGCTCGGGGTCCGGCCCGCGCCGTCGTCCCCGCTGGTAGTTACCGCGCGGGCCGCCGACGACGGGGTTGTCATGGCTCTCGCCGACCCGGGGGCGCGCCGCTGGGGCGTGCAGTTCCATCCGGAGTCGGTGCTGTCCGAGCACGGGGAGCTGATCGTCGCCAACTTCCTCCGTATGGCGGGGCTCGAGCCTGCCGGGTCCTCCGGGTCGAGCGCGGGTCGGGCCGGTGTGGGTCGGCATGGCGTGGGTCGGGACGGGGTGGTCGCGGTCGGCGACGTGCACCGGCCCCTGCCGACGGGGAGCGCGGGTGCTCGCCGGGTGCGGGCCGGGTCGGTGCTGCTCGGTCCCGCCCCGGACACGTGGGACCTGCACC
>JAAYAH010000246.1 GCA_012719445.1 Actinomycetales bacterium
CAGCGCGTCAACCGGAACCTCCTGGTGTTCCTGGCACCGGACTCCAAACGGGCGGAGGAGCTGCTGGAGGCTACCCGGCACTACCTGGCCTGGACGTGGGTCAACGATCGCCGAGAGGAGTTGAACCTGCCTCCGGAGCAGGTTCGGGCGGTAGTGGACAACCGAAACCGCAACGATCAGGCGGTCACCGCCCGGCTCTCCCAGGCCTACCACTGGGTGCTGGTACCGGACCAGCCCGACCCGAAGCGACCGCCGGTGATGACGGTGGAGAAGGCCGACGGCGCCACCGATCGGCTGGCCGAGCGGGTCACCGACAAGCTGACCCGCTCCGGGCTGCTCGCCACGGTCGTGGCAGCCCGCACCATTCGGCTGGACCTGGACCAGAAGCTGCCCGAGGTGTGGGGTCGCGGGCATCTGAGCGTGGGGGAGCTGTGGGGTTACTACCGCCGCTATCCCTACCTGACCCGGCTGCGGGATCGGAGCGTCTTTGAGGACGCCGTCTCATCGGTCCTCGCGACGATCACCTGGGAGCTCGACGGGTTCGCGCTGGCCACCGGGTTCGACCAGGCTGTTGGTCGATACCAGGGCCTGACCCTGCCCGGCGGTGATGCCCGCTTCGGGCAGATCACCGACAGCACGCTGCTGGTGACCCCAGCTGTGGCCAGGGCCCAACACGACGCCGAGGTGGCCGCGGCCAGAGCCGCTGTCGGTGCCCCGGAAGAGACAAGCGGTGCTGCGCCTGGCGGGCCGTTCACCACCGCCGGCGCGATAGTCCCTGGTGGAACCTTCTCGGAGCACCAGAGCGCACTGGAACCGGCGGCCGGGGCGACCCCTGGAGAGTCCAGTCGATCGGGCCCGGAGAACACCCGGTTCTTCGGGGTGTACCGGCTCGACCCCGAGCGCTACGGCCGCGATCTGACCCGACTGAGCCAGGAGATTCTGCAGCAGCTGGCAGCCACGGACGGGGTGCAGCTGGACATCACCGTCGAGGTGCATGCCCGGCGGGCCGCAGGGTTCCCCCCTGACCGGGTCCGGGTGGTGTTGGAGAACGCCAGCACCCTCAAGTTCGAGCAGGCCGGCTTTGAGCAGGACTGACCCTCCACTGCCCGTGAACGAGGGATCATGATCACTTCGCAGGACAGAGCTCCCACCGCCGCTCCGGCTACCACCGCCGGGTCCACCCCGTGGACCCGGGACCAGGCACGGGCGGTGCTGGACCGGGCCCATGACCTGCAGGCCCGGGTCGCCACCGTCAGCGCGGGCCGGGTAGCGACGGTGACGGCGGTGCGGGACCGGTTCGCGGCGGTCCGCCAGGACATGCTGGTTCGCGAGCTCGTCAACATCCCGGTGACCCGACTACGCGAAGCCACCGACGGCCGGCTGCGACTCGGGGTACTGGAGAAAGCCGGATACCGGAGCGTCCACGACGTCTACATGGCAACCCCCGCTGCCCTGGAGCAGATTCCCGGGGTCGGCTCACAGACAGCGACCCAGGCTGTGGCCGCCGCCCGGCAGGTCGCCGACGCCGTGAAGGACGGGCTGAAGGTCCGAATCGATCTGGACCCGGGCAATACCGCGAGCACGGCCCTGCTGCAGGCCGTTCACCACCAGGACCAGGTCGAGCGGGTCTGCCAACCCCTGGATCCGCACCTGCATCAGCTGAGCAGCGGCCTCGCGGCGTGCCTGAGGACCGCGGTGCCGGCCCGCAGCAAGGTACGGATGTTCTTCACCGGGACAGCTCGCAAGGTCGAGATCCGGGCGGCCCTGACCCAGCTCCACCAGTGGACCACCTGGGCGGCCACCACCGGGTACCGGCAGCGACTGGACCAGGCGACGACCGAGCTGCGACAGCCGGAGGCGTCGTCAGCCGTGGTGTGGGCGGACTTCCAGCGTCGTTCACCCGAGTACTACGGCGTGCTGGAGCGCGTCGCCGGCCTGCAGCCGGAGCTGGCCGCCGCGGAAGGCTTCCTCCCGACAGAGATCGCAGAGCGGGTTCGACACCAGCAACTGGACGAGGCTTTCCGACGCGTCTCCCTGCGCGGTTACCAGGCCTTCGGTGCTCGGTTCGCCCTCGCCCAACGTAAGGTGATCATCGGTGACGAGATGGGACTGGGCAAGACGATCCAGGCCATCGCCGCGCTCGCCCATCTCAAGGCGCAGGGCAGAACGCACTTCCTCGTCGTATGCCCGGCCAGTGTCCTGATCAACTGGACCCGCGAACTCACCGGGCGCAGTCGCCTGGCCGCCTACCGACTCCACGGACCGGAGCGAGCAGCTGAGTTCAGCCGGTGGGTGAAGCGGGGGGACGTCGCGGTCACCACCTACGAGTCGCTGCGCCAGCTGCCGGCTGTTCCGCCCGAGATACGGCTCGGGATGCTCGTGGTCGACGAGGCCCACTACGTGAAGAATCCCGAGACCCAGCGCGCCCGCGTCGTGGTGGCGACCATCGCCCGTGCCGAACGAGTGCTGTTCCTCACCGGCACGCCGATGGAGAACCGGGCAGAGGAGTTCAGGAACCTCGTCGGCTACCTTCAACCCCAGCTGGCCGGGCGGTTGCAGGGCAGCCAGGGAATCGCCGGAGCTGCCACGTTCCGACAGGCGGTCGCCCCGGTGTACCTGCGACGCAACCAGGAAGACGTTCTCACCGAACTGCCCGACCTCGTCCAGGCCGATACCTGGATCGAGTTCACCTCCTCCGACCTGACCGCCTACCGGCGAGCGGTGCAGGCGGGCGACTTCGCCGCCATGCGTCGTGCCGCGTTCGCCACTGGAAATCCTCGCACCAGCGCCAAGCTCCAGCTGCTCCTCGACCTGGTCGCAGAGGCCAAGGACAACGGCCGCAAGGTTGTGGTCTTCTCCTACTTCCGCGACGTCCTGAGCACGGTGCACACCGCGCTGGGTCCTGAGGCCATCGGCCCGCTCACCGGCAGCACCCCTCCCGCGAAGCGACAGGCCCTCGTCGACGCCTTCACCGCGGTTGACGGACACGCCGTCCTCGTCAGCCAGATCGTCGCCGGCGGGGTCGGTCTCAACCTGCAGGCAGCCTCGGTAGTGGTCCTGTGCGAACCCCAGGTCAAACCCACCACGGAGTCCCAGGCAGTCGCTCGCGCCCACCGGATGGGGCAGGTCAACACCGTCCGGGTGTACCGGCTCCTGGCCGCCGACAGCGTCGACCAACGGATGCTGGAGATCCTCGACACCAAGGCCCGGTTGTTCGACGAGTACGCCCGCCGCAGCGTGGTCGCCGATAGCACCCCCGAGGCAATGGACATCTCCGAGACCGAGCTGGCCCGCAAGGTGGTGCAGCTCGAGCAGGAGCGACTGGCGCGCGAGCTGGCTGTTGCCTTCAACTCCATCGACGACTCCATCGGCGACTCGGTCGAAGACAACGGAGCCGCGTGATCAAGATTCCACAGACCACGAACTCGGGGCACGCACCGGCCGAGCACCTATTGGCCATCCTGTGCAACCCCCCGCTGCGCTCACCCGAGACCACGACGTCGTGGAAGAACCTCACCGTCCTCCAGCAGGTCCTGGGAGCTGCCACATTCGACATCCTCAACGTGATCGATCAGCCCACCCGATCGACCACCGAGCTGGAGGTGACCGACGGCCAGCTCGACCTATACCTACTGGAAAGCCGAGTCCGAGCCGCCGCCCAGGGAGCGGGAACGATCGTGGCAGCCTGGGGCACCAGAGCTCCGGGGCGATGGCCGCGGTATGCCTGGCAAGACCTGATCCAGGCCACAGGGCAGGGACTACAGGCAGCCGGGCACTCTCGGCTGCTCCACGTCGGTCCGACACCCCGTCATCCTTCTCGTTGGCGTCAACACACCAGTCCTGTCCACTGCCGATACCCAGGGGACACCTTCGAGCAGCGGCTGCTGGCAGCCCTCCACGACAGCTCAGTGGCCGCCCTGACCGGCAACCGCGCCCTGTAGCCCTCTCAGGCAGTTCTGTGATCTTCCCGGCGGTATCGGCTCGCCGGTCGAAGGAGAGACACTCGCCCTTCGTGGTCCCTTGCCATACCGTCACCTGCAGTCGACCCCACAGCTTTGCCCGACCTTCGCGCTGCATCTCCGGTTGAGGCTCTCCGTCAAACGCTGGTCAGCTGATGACATGTCGGGGCCCGCGGGTGGGAAGAGCGAGCGGGAGTTTGCCAGACCCGCCGATCCCGGGTGATGCCTTCGGGCAGCTGTTGCTCGCCTGCCGGCAGGCCGGCGCTGCACCGGGACGCGTCTTTGAGATCGTCCTCCGCCGCCGGGGATCCGCCCAGCCCTGCTTCCGATCGCACCAGGCCAGCGGGCCCCCACAAGACCCCGGCCTAAGGCGAAGGATCGCGCTGCCCGCGAGCGGAGCGAGCCCTCGGGCATAGGTCGTCGTCGTGCTGATGCTGTCGCACCTCGACACTGCGGCGTCGTCGGGGACATCCAGCTCAACCCACCCGAGGTGGCCCCACTCAGTGAGGAGGACCACCGAACGGCCATCACGGTCCTGGGATCCATGATCGCTCGCTGGCTTGCCCAGCACCCTTCCGGCAGCTCCGTGTGACCCACCACCTCCGATCGGAGGCGACCTTCCGAGGCCGAGTGTCCACCGGATTGAGGCCGGCCTCAGGCCGACCGCATTCGGTGACAGTGGACAATGGTCGGGCTCGACCCAGCGGCGCCGCGCCAACGACGCAGTGTGGCCGGAGATTGTGACGGTGAGATCGATCAGGAGGATCCTCAGCGTGGGTGAAGGTGTTCAAGGGCTTCGGATGGTGGTCGAGGCCGCCGTGTCTGGGGCTCTGGATCGGGTGGTCCCGGCGGAGTTCGCAGGTGCGGATCCCGTCGTGCGACGATCCGAGCACGCCGACTTCCAGGCCAACGCGGCCCTGGCCCAGGCCAAGCGGATCGGATCCTCCCCACGCGAGCTGGCCGGACAGCTCTTGGCGGCCATGGATGCTCCCGAGATGTTCGCGGATGCGGCGGTGTCCGGTCCGGGGTTCGTCAACCTCACCCTGGCCGATGCCGCGATCTGGGGTCAGGTGGCCGAACGGGCCGGTGACGCGCGGCTGGGAGCGGGGCTTCCGGAGGCGGGCCGCCGTACGGTGATCGACTACTCGGCGCCGAACATCGCCAAGGAGATGCACGTCGGGCACCTGCGCACCACGATCATCGGCGACGCTCTGGCCCGCATCCTCGGGTTCCTCGGTGCCGATGTGATCCGCCAGAACCACCTCGGGGACTGGGGAACCCAGTTCGGCATGCTCATCCAGTACCTCGACGAGCACCCCGAGGCCCACTGGCGCCAACAGGAACTGTCCGGGCAGGACGCTACGGCGTCCATGTCCACTCTGGACACCCTGTACCGCGCAGCGCGCGCTCAGTTCGACACCGATGAGGGGTTCGTCGAGAGGGCCCGATCCCGGGTGGTGGCCCTGCAGGCCGGGGACACGGCGACCCTGGCCACCTGGCGGGAACTGGTCGCGCAGTCCCAGCAGGCGTTCCAGGCCATCTACTCCCGCCTCGGGGTGCTGCTCGCACCCGAGGACGCCGCCGGGGAGTCCACCTACAACCCCTACCTGGCCGAGGTGGTCGAGGAGCTGCTGGCCACCGGAGTGGCGGTGGAGAGCGATGGGGCGGTGTGCGTGTTCTTCGACGACATCATCGGCCCGCATGGTGCCCCGGTGCCGTTGATCGTGCGCAAGAGCGACGGCGGGTACGGGTACGCCACCACCGACCTGGCCACCATCCGGTACCGGGTGAGGGAGTTGAAGGCCGAGCGGATTCTGTACGTGGTCGACGCTCGGCAGGCCCAGCACTTCCAGATGGTCTTCGCCACCGCCCGTCGCGCCGGCTGGCTCGGCGAGGACGTCGAGGCCGTGCACGTGCCGTTCGGGACGGTCCTCGGTCCGGACGGACGGCCGTTCAAGACCCGCTCGGGGGGCACCGTGCGCCTGGGTGACCTGCTGGACGCCGCGGTCGACCGCGCCCGGGCAGTGGTGACCGAGAAGGACCCCGACCTGGACCCGCAGGTCCTGGACCAGGTAGTGCAGGCCGCCGGGATCGGGGCGGTGAAGTACGCCGACCTGTCCAACTCCCGGATCAAGGATTACGTCTTCGACGTCGAGCGGATGGTCTCCTTCACCGGCGACACCGGGGTGTACCTGCAGTATGCCCACACCCGGATACGGTCCATCCTGCGCCGCCTTCCCGCCGAGCAGGTCGAGCACGCCACGGTCGACGTCACCGTGGCATTGCGACCGGCCGAGCGGGCCCTGGCGTTGCTGCTGGACGAGTTCGCCCAGGTCCTGGCCGAGGTCGCGGCGACGTTGGAGCCGCACCGGCTGTGCACCTACCTGTTCGCTCTGGCCAAGGCGTTCACCGACTTCTACGACACCTGCCCCGTGGTCAAGGCCGACACCGACAGCGAGCGCGGTAACCGCATCGTGCTGTGCCGTCTGGCCGGGGACACCCTCGCCCAGGGCCTAGGGCTGCTCGGCATCACCGCCCCTGCTCGCATGTGACACCCGTGGGGTGGGCCCGATCGCCGGTTCGCCGACTTCGGGCCCACCCCATGATTGGGAATCAGCCGGCAGGGCTCCTGGAGATCCACGGCTGGCTGACGTGGGTGATGCCACTCCCCTCCGGCATCGTGCTCCGGGTCATCCGACCGCGGTGTTGAGCTGTTCCAGCAGGGTTCGCGCCGGGCCAGCTTCGGCGTGGGGAGCCAGGCTCGCCTTCAGCTCCTTCAGGGCCTGGGTGGTGCGCAGGGAGTCCACGTCCCGGGCGAGGAGAACGGCCTGGGTTCCTGCGGCGCAGGCGCCGTCCAGTTCACACTGGGCGAGGTGGGCCTGGGCCAGGGCGACGCTGCTCAGTGCCCCACGGCGGGCGCGCTTCTGGGCGAGGCTGGAGTCGATGGACTGCTTCGCGAAGTCGATCGCCCGGGTGGTGTCGCCGAGCTGGACCAGGGTGTTCGCGATCTCCCCGGCGACGTAGGCGTGGTCGATGAACCGCATCTCGGGTGGTTCGTCGTCGGTGACGACCGAGCGCAGCGCGGTCTCGGCGCGGTGGATCGCGTGGGCCGAGGCGCGGGCATCGCCGGTGACGGCGAGGGAGCGGGCTTCAAGGACGGCCAGGTCGGCGAGCATCGCGTTGGAGGCTCCTCGCAGGGCGGCCTGCCCGGTCCGGGCCAGTTGGACGCCCTCGTCAGAGTGCCCCAGGGTCGTGGCGAGATGGCTCAGGGTGGCCAGGGTGTGGGCACCCAGGACCGGGTTCGCGGACTCCTTACTGAAGTTGAGCGCCTGGATCAGGTACCTCTCGGCGAGCCCGTACTCGCCGACGTCGTAACTCATCCATCCCAGGAGTTGGGACTGTTCGCCAGCCAGGTCGAACAACGCCCGGCGGGTGGTCTCATCTGTCTGGGTGCGCAGCAGCGGCAGGACGGTGCTGCTGAGGTACTGCGCCAGCGCCTGGCGGCCGTGGCCGCCGCCGAGTTGTGCGTCGGCCTCGGCGAACATGTTCACCACGTTGCGGATCTGTTCGAGGTTCGCCTTGCTCACGTGGCCGCCTCCCTTGGCAGGGCCGGGGCCGTCCAGGGCCGCCAGCAGCCAGTCCCGGGTCGGGCCGTGCAGCATGGCGACCATGAACGGCAGGGTCGTCACCAGGTCTCGTCGGTACACGTCGTCCTCCACCATGTCACCGAAGACGTCGAGAGTGGCCGGGACCGACGCCGCGTCCGCCGGCGAGGTCCCGTCCGAGGTCGAGTTCGCCACGGGGCGTCTGTGATCCGTGGGGATTGAGCTCGGGGCGAGCGGGATGGGCGCAAGAGCACCGGTGGGCTCCGGTGGGCTGGCCTCGTTCGAGGCTACGACGAGGTGCCGGTGGTCGTCGTCCAGTCCCCTGGCCGGGTCACGGGGGGCGATGCCCAGGCGGATGCGGGCCGTGTCGGGCAGGTTGAGACCGTCGGCGACTCGGTGCAGAACATCGATGTTGGTGACGCGGGTGGAGCTGTTCATCAGAGTGCTGATGCGGCTCTGGGCAATGCCGGTCGCGGCAGCCAACCGGTTCTGGCTCGCTCCGGCATAGCGTCTGGCCAGGCGAAACATGGCGCCGACGTCCCTGGCGGCGAGCACGGCGGCGTTCTGTTCCCACACCTGGTCTGGCAGGCGGATCTGCTCGAACGCCGAGCCACTCATGGTCTGCCTCCTCGCCAGCGCCCCCTCGGAGGGTCACTCCCGGGCCGTCCACCGGTGGGTCCCTCCAAAGCGTGCGGATGCCCGGTGTGGGGGGACCTGCACCGTTCTTCCTTCGAGTCTAGGTGCGACGCACCGTTACCGGCTTTGATCATCCGGATGGGTCAGGAAGGAATACATCCCCTGTATTCATCCGCGTTATGCCGCCACGGAATCGAGATCACACCCTGGCACCCGAGATCGTCGAGGCAGAGATCCTCGATCACGTCGCCGTCCCGTGTGTCCTGGTGGGTTCACCGACGAGCGCCGTGATCGCGAGATCGGTCTGTTGATCATCGGGGAGGTCGTTCCGTGAATTCGATGGTGTCACGGCTGGACGGGCTGGCGGAGGTGGTTCGTCAGCACCGCACGGAGCTGGTGGAGTGCCTGACGACAGTGGAGACGCGTTCCACCGCGGAGGTCGAGGTGACCTGGTTGTCCTCCGCCCTCGCGCCGCAGGAGCGGGCGGTGACGTGGATGGACAGACGACGAGGCGTCGGCACGGTCTATTCCGCTCTGCCGGCGACCCTGCCCGTGTACTCGTTCCTGTTGTTCGCCCTCGCGCCCGCTCTGGTGGGCAACCGCGTGGTCGCACGACCGGCGTCGGCATCGCGGCATTGTGTGGAGTTGCTGGCGGCGCTCGGTGCCCGGAGTGGGCTCGCCGTGCAGCTGGTGGAGGGACCGTGGGCGTCCTTCGTCGACGGCGCCCGGAACGAGGCCGACGCAGTGGTCTTCTGCGGCAGTCGTGAACACGGTCAGGCGCTCGACGCCCTGCTCCCGGAACAGGTGCGACTGGTCACCCAGGGCCCCGGAGTGTGCGCCTTGGTGGTCGCTGCCGATGCCGACGTCGTGTGTGCCGCCGAGGTGGCCGTGGCCACTCGGCTGTTCAACAGCTCGCAGGACTGCCTCGCCACCGAGCGGGTCTACGTTGCCGAGGAGATCGCGGGACCGTTCGTCGACGCCCTGGTGACCGTCGCCGCCCACCTCAAGGTCGGCCCGAACGAGCGTGCTGATACCCGGGTCGGTCCGCTGCTGCTGCCCGAGGTCGCACCCCGGTGGATGGGGAGTCTGGAGAAGTACGGCGACGTCCTTCGCCCCGGTGTCCGGCACGCCGTGGACCTCTACGACCTGGCGGTGGTGCGGACCACCGCAGAGTCCCCGGTGGTCCTGGAGGAGACCTACTGCCCGGTGTTGCCGCTCGTGGTGTACCGAAGCGATTCGCAACTGCGGGAGATGCTCGCGCTGGGGGACTTTGCCCTCGGCCTGACCGTCTTCGGATCCCCGCCCGCCTTCGGGACGCTGGACTTCGCCCACGTCGCGATCGGCCGACCCCTGTACGCCTTCGAGAACGCCTGGGCACCGTTCGGCGGCCACCGGTTCACCACGTTGGTGCGCACCCCGACGACCCGACGATCCGGTCCGGTCCTGGTCCCCTACGTCCTGTCGGACCCGGCATGAGAGCCACAACCCCCGAGGTCACCTGGACCACCGCAGTCCCGTCGTTGCTCGGCGCGACGGCCCTGGTCGTGACCTCCCCGCAGGCCCGCACGGCCGCCGAGACCGCCGGGATGCGTCTGGGCACACACCGGATCACCAACGTCGCCGGCGCCTCGACGGCTGACCTGTCGGGAGTCCAGCAGGTGGTGGCGGTCGGCGGCGGGGCGGTCACCGACGCGGCGAAGATTGTCGCCTTCGACGCGGGACTGCCGTTGACCGTCGTCCCCACCGTGCTGTCGACCGACGCGCCGTTCTCCACCGTGGCCGCCGTCCGACGGGGCGACGTCGTGACCTACGTCGACACCGGCGCCGCCGACCAGGTGCAGCTGTGCTCGCAGGTGCTCCGGCACGCCCCCTGGGTCTCGCACCTGTACGGGCTGGGCGATCTCCTCGCGATCGAGTCCGCCACCCGCGACTGGCGCGCACGGCTCCCAGACGGCATCTCGGCGGTGCGTGAAGCGGCGCGAGCCCTCGTCACCACGGCGTTGGACCAGGCCGCCTTGTGGCGGGAGCCCTCCCAGCCCGGGTGTGAACTGCTGGTGGAACTGCTGCGCGCCAAGGTCGCCCTCGGCCTGACGGCCGGCCACCCGTGGGCAGAGGAAGGCACCGAGCACTACCTGGCCTACCTCCTGGAACCCCTACTACCCCGTCCCGTCTGGCACGGACAACTGCTGCTGGCTTGCCTTCCGGTGTGCGCGGTCCTGCAGGACTGGGACACCCGCACCGTGGGGTCCTTCCGTCGCTTCCTGAGCACCCTGCCGGGACTCGCCCCCGCCGGTGTCGACCTGCTGCCGCCCCCGACCCTGCGCACAGCCCTGGCCCGGCTGCCGAAGTACTGCCGCCGGCACCACCTGGACAACACCCTCTTGGACGACGCGCACCTCACCAACGAGCTACTCCAGCACGCCACGGACGCCTGGGAGCGTGGCTGGTGACCCTCAGCGCCCGCGATCACTCGATGTCGTTCAACCCCTTCCTCCAGGATCTCCACCTGCCGATCCCCGGGCCGGTGTACTGGGCACCCGGCCGCCACCTGCTCTGGTACGACCCCCACGGGCACCGCTCGACCCGTCGGCTGGATCCCGCGGAGGTGTCCTCCTGGTGCGCCGACCGGGATCCGAGCGTGCTGTGGGAGCAGTGGTCCCAGCTGCTGGCCGGGCACCGGTTCCTGGTGGAACACACCAGCGTCAACCCCGTCCACCCCCTGCACGCCGGATCCCTGCGCGGGACGGTGCTGGGCGGCGCCATCACCGGGCTACTGCGCTCCGCCGGAGCCGACGTGGACGTCCGCTACTTCGTCAACGACCAGGGCCGCCAGGTCACCTACCTACGCCGCATCCTCCCCGAGGTCGACTGGCACACCATCCCCACCGGCCTTCGACCCGACGAGGCCGTCGGCATCCTGTACGCCCTGGCGAACATGCGCGAAGCCGCCCGTCACACCGACATCGCCCGGCTCGTGGGCGAACACCCCTGGCTCCGCTCCGCCGTGGCCACCAGCGCGCCCTTACCGACCACAGTCCCGGAAGACGACCTGGGGGTGGTCAAGACCATGGTCGACTGCGCCGCCCAGGATCTGCACCTACTCGGGGCCGATGCCGACTCCTACGACTACGAGAGCCAGCTGCCCGACGACACCGGCGCGCTGGTGCTGGAGCTGGCCCATCGCTTCGCCACCGTCGCCGTCAACGGCACCCGGTGCCTGAACCGCACTGACGGACTGGTCCCGCTCCAACGCCCCGACGGGACGAGCCTGTACTTCACCCGGGACGTGGCCAACACCCGCGCCCGCCTGTACACCGGACGTCGGCTCCTGCACGTCATCGGCGACGACCAGGTACTCCTCCAACGGGCCCTTCGGGACACGGTGCCCGAGGCCGACCTCGAACACATCGCCTTCGGTGTCGTCACCCACCAGGGTCGGAAGTTCTCCGCCCGACAGCACCGGCTCCTGACCATCCCCGACATCCAGCACCACCAGGGCCCGGCTGGGGTCTGGGCCCTCGCCCTGGCGATCCTCCTGCGGCGCCGTACGGTCCCGATCGAGTTGACCGTTCTCGACACCGCTCATCCGCTGGACATCGTGCTCACCGCGCGCACCACCGCGCAGTCCGCCCTGGAGAGACTTCCCACGCTCCAACCGACCGACCCCGCCTGGTGGCCTCTGGTCCAGGCGATGCTCCAGGCTCCCGGCATTCTCCAGCGGGCGCTGCGGTCCCGGACTCCGCATGCCAGCGCCGGACTGCTGGTCGAGCTGTCCGTGCGCTACCTGCGTGCCGCCCGTCACCACGACCTCCCGCAGTGGCTGCGCACCTGGTTCCTGGGCACCCAGTCTCGTCTCGCGGCCGTCCACGGACTGCGACCGGATGCCCACCTCGACCTCTCACCAGATCTCACCCGATCGAACCGGAGAACGGCATGAACACCTTCGTCGTCCCCTTCAACATCGGCTACCTGTCCGCCGAGACCTATGAGCAGATGCTTCCTGCGCACTACTACGGCGGGATCGAGGACATCGACCTCGTGAGGGATCTCCTCGTTCGCACCCTGGGCGAGCCTCCCGCTACCCCGTCACTGCGGGTCCTGGATCTCGGCTGCGGAGCAGGTCGCATCACCCGAGTCCTGGCCCCCTACGCCCGCCAACTCCACGGCACCGACAAGAGCCCCGGGATGATCGATCGGTTCCGGACCGAGTTTCCCCACGCTCATGCTCTGTGCGCCGACACCGAGACGGTCCTGGCCGACCACCACGCCCGCGGCGAACGGTACGACCTCATCGGCTCGTTCTGGTCCATGAGCTATCCACTGCTGGAGTGCTTCGAGGACACCACCGCCAACGGCGTCACCGTCACCAACGATCTCGGCACCGGGACCGACCGCGCCAGGCGCATCGTGCGTAACCTCGTGGAACTCCTCGCCCCCGGCGGTCACCTCGTCATGCTCTTCTTCGACGCCTACAGCACCGAGCAACAGCTCGTGACCCGCCTGTGGGAACGCGTCCGCCCCTTCCCCGGAACCGGACGCGACCACACCTGGAACCTGCTGCTGTCTGGACTCCGCGACGCCGAACTCCAGGGCCACGGATCCTTGACCACCCAGCGACTGCCAGGCGTGGCCGTAGCCGATGATCCCGAAGCGGTCCGTCGGTGGTTCCTCATCGGTCACCTCAACGCCCTGCCCCGATTCCTCCACGACACCGACGTGATCGCCGAGATCGACGCCTTCGCCGCGCAGCACACCGCGCCTGACGGCCGAGTCCTGTTGCCCAGCGGGGTCAACGTGGTCCACTTCCACGCCACGACCGACGCCACCCGGCACCTCCCCGCTGCCCGGCCGTGACCGTGCTCGACTCCGGACTGCTCACCGACGCGACGACGGTCGTGAAGGACAGCTTCGACGGGAAGGAATCCTTCTCCTGCCTGACCGGAGGCATCGTCTCCGGCACGGCCACCGGGACCAGCGACATCGACCTCGTCGTGGTCCTGCCCGCCCACATACCTCTGGCCGAGGCAATGAGATTTCGCGAGGCCTTCACCCGTCACTATGTCGACCTGCACCGACGCCACCACCGAACCCCCGACCTCGATTGGCCCGGCGAAGTCCTCTACACCACCGACCTTGCCGCTGCCCTGGACGGTGCCGTCTTCCTCGACCACAGACCCGAGACGCCCTTGTCGCTGTGTCCACCGGACCAGCCGTACCGGTACTGGATCAGCATGATCGCCACAGGTGTGGCGCTCACCCACCCCGCAGCCTTCGAGGACGCCGCCATCCGATGCGCCGCTGCTATCGCCAACCACCTCCTGACCCAGCTGGTGACCGGCTCCACATTCCGGACCTCGGTCCCGGGCCACGCCACCGCCTCACGCCGCTCGGTCATCGACGGACTCCTCCAGCGGGACTGGGGCCTGGCGTCGTCCCCTCCGCACCCGTCCAGGCTCGCGGTGGTCCACAGGCAGGTCCACGCCGCCGTTGTTCGCCTCGCCCACCAGGGGTCCGGTCACCTCACCCAATGGCGTGGCCAGCTATGCCCGGCCACGACCGTCCCGGCGTTGGAGCAATGCGCAGCGAACTGGCGCCGGATCGCCAGGAAGGCCATCGCCGAGCGAGCCCATGCACCCGAGCACTATGCGTCGACATCACCGCGATGAATACGCCGGCGTGATCGAAGTCCGCCCCTCGCCAGGCCATCGTGGTGGAAGAACAGGCCATCACCTGCCTCGGTGAGGCGTTCCGCGGTTCCCATCGCACCAGTCGCTACCTGTCTCCACTCCTGCGACGACACACCCCTCAGTGATGCCGTTCTCACCAGCTGGCGGGACCGGCGGCGCGGCTCAGACCCGCCGTCGGTCCCGCCCTCCAGCCCTCGCATTGACCACCGCCGGAACCGTCGCCGCGCTCACCCGAAGGAACTTCGGAGTCATGACAGATCCGTCGCCCAGGAACGAGATCGGTCGCCATCTGCCGCCTGCGTTGTCTGCGATCCCCCCGGATCCCCAAGCGGATCTCGTGATCTCCAACCGTCCTGAGTCGGTACCGAGAGCCCGGGCCCACGTGAGATCGCTGCTTCGCCGGTGGGGTGTTCACGACCACACCGTCGACGACGCCGAACTGCTCGTCAGCGAACTTGTGACCAACTCGGTTCATCACGCTCGCGGGCCGTTCATCACCGTCCGGGTGACCTACGACGACAGCCGCGTGCGGTGCCAGGTCCGTGATAACGATCCCACCTCCCCCGACGAGCCTCACCTGCCGGAGCACGACCAGGAGACCGGAAGGGGCCTATACCTGGTGCAGGCCATCGCCACCGCCTGGGGCACGCACCTCGACAGCGATGGCACGGTGGGGTACAAGGTGATCTGGTTCGATCTCGTCGATCCCTTCCAGGTCACCCCCTTACCCCGCCGCACCCGTCGTTGTTCCCCTCCCAGCCCCAGTTCGGCAGCGATCCCTGTCGATCCAGCGCTGCTGCATCGCGTCCTTGCCGGGTTGCGCCGCTCGTGACCGGCTACGGTGCGCACCGGGTCCCTTCACAGCGGGTCCGCCCGGACCTGCCGGTTGGCAGGCATCGTCCCCCCATCCCCGCGCCCTTCATCACCGTGACCAGGGAGCCCTCGATGATGCTCGTCCCGCTTCGGTCGGAGCTGATCCCGCGGGTCATGGATCTCATGGCCCTCGGAGAGCCGTACATCACCATGCGCACCGCCTCGGACTACTGGCTCTACGCCACTCTGTTCTCCTCCACCTGCCCAGTGGCCGTGAACGAGGGTCGGGTGGTGGGCGCGATTGTGGCCTTCCGCAGCCAGGACCACCCCGAACAGGTGTACATCCAGGACGTCGTGATCCACCCAGACCATCGCCGGAGGGGCCTGACCCGGGTACTGGTCACCGCTCTGCGCCACAGAGTCGAGGCGTGGGGGTGTACCCAGGTGTCTCTGACCTCCGAGCCGGACAACACCGCCGCCCACGCCACCTGGCTCACACTCGGGTTCACCAACCGGCCCGGCGACTTCATGGTCGACGACGTGCAGGTCATCAGCGACTACAAGGGGCCGGGCAAGGACCGCGCCGTCTACGACCTGCTCCTGGAGTGAACAGTGAGGATGTGCGTGTGCCCCGCACCGGCCGTCCTGACCCTTGGAGTGACTGACTTCGGGTCTTGAACGGGACCTGTCGGTCGGTTCGGTGCGGGGCACGTGCACTCACCAGTCGTGGCGGTGTGACCTCATAGGAGCCTGCGTCACCAGGCGCCCATCACTGTCTTGTCCGTCCGCCCGGCGGGTGCGTGCCGCCCTGCCCTGTCGAGAGTGAAGGACGGCTTGACCACGATGGCACGCTCCACGCGCCCCGGCACACCTACCTGCAGAAGGACCAGCTCCACCAGCCCGGTGGTCCCGACGGGACCGAGGAGCCCGGCCGTGGTCGCTGACCTGGCCGAGGAGCGGCAGGTCGTCGGCGGCGTCGACACGCACAAGGACACCCACACCGCCGCGGTGATCGATGCCGCGGGCAGGATGCTGGGCCACGAGACCTTCCCCGCGACCGGGGCCGGCTATGCCCGGCTGCTGGAGTGGATGTGCGGGTTGGGGCGGGTGCTGCTGGTCGGGATCGAGGGCAGCGGCGTGTACGGGTCCGGGCTGGCCGCTCACCTGCGGGCCCAGGGTGTGGAGATGGTCGAGGTCGACCGGCCCGACCGCAAGGCCCGCCGCTGGCAGGGCAAGTCCGACCCCCTCGACGCCGAGGCCGCCGCCCGGGCCGCGCTGGCCGCCCGCGCCACGGGCACCCCCAAGGACCGCGACGGCGCGGTGGAAGCGGTGCGGGTGCTGCGGGTGGCCCACCGCAGCGGCGTCGGCCAGCGCGCCGAGGCCCAGCGCCAGATCAAGGCCCTGATCGTCACCGCCCCCGAGGTGCTGCGCCAGCGACTGCGCGGCCTGAGCACCACGCAGCTGCTGGCCACCTGCGCCCGGCTGCGCCCCGACACCGACCGCCTGCACGAGCCAGCCGAGGCCACCAAGCACGCCCTGCGCAGCCTGGCCCAGCGCCACGCCCAGCTCACCGAGGAGATCACCGCCCTGGACACCCGGCTCGCCGTGTTGGTCGAACAGATCAACCCGGCCCTGCTGCAGCTCAACGGCGTCGGGACCGACGTCGCCGGACAGCTGCTGGTCACCGCCGGAGGCAACCCCGAACGGGTCCGCTCCGAACCCGCGTTCGCGATGCTGTGCGGCGTCGCCCCGCTACCGGCCTCCTCCGGCAAGACCCGACGCCACCGCCTCAACCGCGGCGGCGACCGACAGGCCAACGCCGCCCTCTACCGGATCGTGCTCTGCCGGCTGCGCTGGGACCCCCGCACCCGCGCCTACGCCGCACGCCGCACCGGCGAAGGCCTGTCCAAGAAAGAGATCATTCGCTGCCTGAAACGTCTGATCGCCCGCGAGATCTACCACGTCCTGCAAGCCACAACGATCACCACGCCAGCTACCCAAGCCGCTTGACAATCCATAGGAGCGTCCCTGCTGGTCTGTGATCTTGATCCGGCGACAGACGAGCACCGGATGCTGCACCCACTGCCCTGAGCGATGAAGGATGGAGAACCGGGGTCAGACGTCGAGCACATGCGCACCAAGGTGATCAGCGGAGCCGCGCGGGTAGGGCCGATCAACAAGTCGCCTCATTTGGGACGCCTGCCCCGATATGAGGGGGTATAGCCTCGGTGCTAATACCAACATGACAAGTCATCAATAGATCAATCGGGCAAAACTCCTCGCGTGACGGAGATCACTGAGGCATACTTCATGGTCCACATCGGGACGAGCCGGGTCGGACCGGCCTCCGCGAGTGGGGGGATAACCATGACATGGACGGATCGGGTGTCCGTCTGGAGCGGACAGAGGTGTAGCGGCGACAGGAAGAGCCTGCCGGCCGTGACCGGACTGACCTTCGTAACGGTGGCGGCGGTCAGCATGGGCGGCTGCACGGGAGACCCCACACCTGCCCAGTCGACACCCTTGACGACATCATCGCTGTCCTTGTCGACGGGCACCTCGCAGGCGTTGTCGCCGTCCTTCGTGCCCTCTCCCGGTCCCTCCGCCGACGCTGCGAAGGCAGCCCTGAGGGTGTACCAGAAGTACTGGGATGCCCAGATCGAAGCCCAGGCCGATCCCCAGAAGGCGATCGGCCCATCACTGAAGAGGTACTCGACCGGATCGGCCCGCACCGACATCGAGGCCACAGTGCTGTTGTTCCGGCAGCAGGGCATCGAGATGCGCGGTCGGCCGGTCCTGGCCCCGCGGGTCACTGCTGTCCGTCTCGGAGACCGTCCACAGGTGTCGATCACTGACTGCGTCGACTCCTCCAACTGGAGGCCGGTCTACGCCCGCAACGGCAAGTCCGCGCTGGCTCCGGACCAGTCGCCACGCGTTGTGATGGACTCCGTCGCGATCGTGTCCAACGGTCGATGGCTCATCGAGACCTCCTCCGCGCATCGGGACCGGACATGTTGACCGCCCGGGCGAGCGGGGTCCTGGTGGTCGTTCTCATTCTTGAGATCCCCCTGGCCACCAACACGGCCGCAGCCGAGGAGAACGTGAGTTGCCCTCCCGGTCGTCCGGCGTGCGTGATCGTCGCGGACGCGCCGGGATCACCGGGCACCACCGCCAACTCCCCGGACGAAGCCGACACCGCCAAGTCCTCGTGCCGCATCCCGGACACCCTCATCGGAGCGGGGAAGCCGATGGCGTGCACGAGCGAGTTCGGGGTGTGGAGTAACACCGACGGGTGCTACTACGAGCTGCTGGATCCGCAGCCGCCGGCCTCGGATCCGGTGTGGGAGGGTCACTACCCGGATGGGGCGATCTACCACTGGGTGTGTTTCGGCTATCAGGGCACCGGTGGTGGTACCGGGTGGCGGGCGACGCCACCGACTGGCCTCGCGGGCCCCATGGTCTCCCCGGCGCAGTTGGCGCAGCGGGCGGTGGAGTTGCTGCGTCTGGAGGGCCCGGAGATCGGGATGGCTCCGCAGGCGGGCAGAACCGGGTTGGTGGGGCTGCCGGTGTGGTTGTGGACGGCGGCGCGCCCGAGGACGTGGGGGCCGGTGTCGGCGACGGCGAGCGTGCCGGGGGTGTCGGTGACGGCCACGGGGCGGGCGCAGCGGGTCGTGTGGTCGATGGGTGACGGTCATTCGGTGACGTGCACGGGGCCGGGGACTCCGTATCGGGAGGCGTTGGGGAACCGGCGGTCTCCGGATTGCGGGTACGTCTACACCCAGCCCTCGGTCACCGAGCCCGGCGGAAGGTACCGGGTGACGGCCACGACGACGTGGCGGGTGACCTGGGCCGGCGGCGGGGACTCCGGGGTGATCACGTTGACGCGTTCGTCGAGCACGACGGCGGAGATCGGTGAGCTGCAGGTCCTGATCTCCTGAGTGGCCCCGTTGCCGGCGCCGGTCCGGCGACGGATCGCCGACAGGCACGTGTCCCACGGGCGACACGGCTGGGCCGTGGTCACCCGGGGCGGCGCTCAACCACAACTGGATCACAGCATCCGCGGAGTCGATGCGCGGCCGGCCTGAGCGGTCGGTGGTGCGGCGTCGGGGACCTCAGGCCTTCGCGGGGCCTGGGGTCAGCGCTCGCCGTTGCGTCGACTCCCAGACATCACGAGACGGGCCTGTAGAGGGGTGTAGGCGATGGCACGGACTGCGGACCTGGCGCGGACAGCGACCCGAGGTTCACAGGCGGCGGGCGCCTCGCCGGTGGTGGTGCCGGTGGCGGCGCGGGTGAGTCTGCCGCGGGGCCGGCACCGCCCGGTGTTGTGGGTGGTGGGCGTGGCGTTGTTGGCGGCGGGGACCCTGAGCGTGGTGTGGCTGGTCGACTACCTCGGTCACACGGTGCCGGTGGTGGTGGCGGCCCGGGACATCCCCGCCGGGACGGCGATCACCGAGGCGGACCTGGCCATCGCGCAGGTCGCGGCGGCCCCGGGGGTGGCCACGATCCCCGCCGTGCACCGCGACGCGCTGGTGGGGCGGATGGCGAGCGGGGACGTCCCGGCCGGCGCGGTGCTCGCGCAGCGGCAGTTCACCGAGTTCGGGCCCCCGGCGGCCGGGCAGGTGCTGGTCCCGCTGTCCCTTCCGGTCTCGCGGGTGCCGCTGGAGCCGTTGCGCGCTGGGGACCGGGTGCTGGTGGTGGACACCCCACCGGCCGACGCCGACCCCCCGACCGCCCTGCCGGGCAGCATCGCCGCCGAGATCGAACACGTCGGCCGACCGGACGTCAACGGTGTCGTGGTGATCGATGTGTCGGTGGCCGCCGGGGACGGACCGGCTCTGGCGGCCCGTTCGGCCACCGGGCGTATCGCGCTGGTCCTGCAACCCCGGGCCCGGGCGGCGGGGTGATCGGGGTATGGCGGTCATCGGATTGACGTCGGCGAAGGGCTCGCCGGGGGTCACGACGGCGGCGCTGGCGCTGGGCTGGGTGTGGCCGGCGGTGCACCCGGGGCGGCGGGTGTTGGTGGTCGACGCCGACCCGGCCGGCACCGGGACGAGCGCGGGGTTCCTGCGCGGGACGGTCCCCGAGGGCGCGGGGGTGGTGGAGTGGGCCGCGGGCCTGACCGCGGCGAGTCGCACCGGGATCGGCGGGGCGGGCCCTGATGCGCGTCGCGGCCTGTGGGACCACCTGGTCACCCTGGACGAGGACGGCAGGCGGTTGCTGCTGCCCGGGGTGGGTGATCCCGGCCAGGCCCGGGCGCTGGCCGGCGGCTGGGAGGTGCTGGCCCGGGTCCTGACCGAGGTGGGCACCGGCGAGGTCGGGCCGTTCCCGGACCGCCTGGACGTCCTGGTCGACCTGGGCCGCGCCGGCGGCACCGCCGACCAGCGGGCGTTGTGGCGGGGGTGCGCCGTACTGGCGGTCCTGACCCGCTCCACCCTGGCCCAGGTCTCGGCCGCGGCGGGTCTGGTCCACCGCCTCCAGGACAGCCACGTCGGGGCGCGGGTGGCGGTGGTGCTGGTCGGGCAGAACACCCCCTACCGGGCCGGGGAGATCGCCGCCGCGCTGAAGGTGCCGGTGACCGGGGTCCTGGCGGTGGACCGTGCCGCCGCGGCGGTGTTCTCCGACGGAACCGGTCGGCCCCGGGGCTTTGAGTCCTCGGCGCTGGTGCGCTCGGCCCGCGCGCTCGCGGCGTCCCTGGGCGCGCAGGCTTCCCCGACCGCGCCGCCACCAGCGGGCGGGAACGACGCCAGCCCGGCAGGACCTGCCGCCACCCGGCCAGGAACCGGCATGCACCCGCGGGCCGAGGGCGTTCGGTCGACAGTGGCGCAGGCTGGCGAGGACACCTGGGGTGGTCGACGTGGCTGAGCGGACCTCCTTCCCGGGGCTGGTCAGGGCCTCGGCCGCGACGGTGGCCGGCGGGGTGGATCACGATCTGGTGCGGGAGCTGCGTGAGCAGGTCGCCCGGCGTCTGGCCCCGCAGTTGCAGGCCAGTCCCGCCCTCGACGCGGGGACCCGGCGGGAGTTGTGCCGGTCCCTGCTGGCCGAGGCGTTGGCGCAGCGTGCCCGGGAACGTGCCCGCGCCGGGCTTCCGGCCTGGGATGTGGCCACGGAGTTCGCCGTGGCCGAGGCGGTGATGGCCGCGGTGTTCGGCCTGGGGCGTCTGCAGCCCCTGGTGGATGACCCGGGGATCGAGAACATCGAGGTCAACGGCTGTGATCAGGTGTGGCTGTCGTATGCCGATGGGCGCACCGTGCCCGGCCCGCCGGTCGCCGACTCCGACACCGAGCTGATCGAGCACCTGCAGCAGCTCGCGGCGCGGGCCTCGACCTCGGAGCGCACGTTCTCCACCGCCCACCCCAGGTTGCACCTGCGCCTGGACGACGGCTCGCGCCTGGCAGCGATGGCCTGGACCACACCCCGCCCCCAGGTGGTGATCCGCCGCCACCGGGTCCGAGACGTCGACCTCGACGACCTCATCACGCTCGGCACCCTGGATGCGGTGCTGGTCGCGTTCCTGCGCGCGGCGCTGGCGGCGGGCAAGAACATCGTGGTCTCGGGGTTGCAGAACGCCGGCAAGACCACCCTGATCCGCGCTCTGGCCAATGAGTTCCACCCCGCCGAACGGTTCGCCACGATCGAGCGGGAGTACGAGCTGCACCTGCACGAACTGCCCGAGCGCCATGCCCGGGTGGTGGCGATGGAGGCGAGGGAGGGCTCGGCGGAACTCGACGCGACCGGACGGCGCGCCGGGGAGGTCACCCTCTCGGAGCTGGTGACCGACGCCCTGCGGTTGAACCTGCGGCGGATCATCGTCGGGGAGGTCCGCGGTGGTGAGGTCCTGCCGATGTTGGAGGCCATGGCCACCGGCGACGGATCGCTGTGCACGATCCACGCCCGCACCGCCGGTCGGGTCATCGACCGGATCGTGACCCTGTGCATGGCCGCCGGCGTGGGGATCACCGAGGGCTTCGCCTACCGGCTCATCGCCGGGTCGGTGGACCTCGTCGTCCACCTGCACCTGCTGGACGAGACCCACCTGGCGGGTGGCCGTCGGCACCGCTACGTCTCCCACGTCCTCGAACTCGGGCCCGTGGCCGAGACCAGCCGCCCGAGCGTGACCACCGTGTTCGCCCCGGGTCCGGACGGGCGCGCAGTGCCCACGCACCGACCCGCCTGCCTGACCGAGCTGATCGCCGCAGGGCTGGACCCCGGCCTGTTGGACCAGCGGGCCGGGCTGTGGCCACGACCCCTGCGCCGAGTCGGGGGTGAGGCCTCGTGGTGACCGACCTCGTGGCCGCCGCGGCGGGGGCGGCGATCGTCGCCGGCCTGATGTGCATCACCGCGGGGTTCCGGCGGGTCCCTCCCCGCACCGGCCCGAGTCCCTGGGCGCGGCTACGGACCTGGCTCCTGCCGACCCTCGCGACGTCCCGGGACACCACCGGGACCGGTGCCGGTGGCGTCGACCGCGCCCGGGTGGGGTGGTCGACGGTGTGGTCCCGGTGGCGCTGGCCCATAGCCGCCGCGGTGGGGGTGGTGGCGTGGCTGGTCACCGCCTGGCCAGTGGCCGCCGCGATCGCGGTCCTCGTGGTCATCGGGGTGCCGGTCCTGCTGTCCACCCCGGCGGTGGCCGCCGCAGGCATCGACCGGATCGAGGCCGTCGAGGAATGGACCCGGCGCCTGGCCGACGTCCTGGTCACCGGGGTCGGCCTGGAACAGGCCATCACCGCCACCGCCGCCACCTGCCCCGCCCGCCTCCAGCGCGAGGTGGGTGCCCTGGTCGCCCGGCTACAGGCCCGGTGGGACGTCGAGACCGCGCTGCGGGCCTTCGCCGCCGACCTGGACGACGCCACCGCCGACCTCGTCGTCGCCACGTTGATCCTGGGGGCCAGACGTCGGGGCCCGGGCCTGGCGCGGGTGCTGGCGGCGGTGGCCGACTCGGTGGCCGCGGAGGTCGCCATGCGCCGCGGGGTGGAGGCCGAACGCGCCCGTCCACGGGCCACAGCCCGCGCCGTCACCCTCATCACCCTCGCCGTGATCGCCTTCGGCGCCTTGAACACCACCTACACCCGCCCCTACGGCACCCCGACCGGGCAACTGGCCCTCGCGGTGATCACCGCGGGGTTCGCCGGGGCCCTGTGGTGGATGCGGGCGATGACCCTGCCGGCCCGAGGCTTCCGATTGCTCGACGACCCGCTCACGCCCACCGACCCGGACACCCAGTCCGGCGCCGAGACGCGGGAGGTGAGCCGGTCGTGATGCTCAACGTGGCAGCGATCGCCGCGGGCGCGGCGATCGGCGGTGGGCTCGCGTTGTGTGTCGCGGGGTGCTTCCCGCGGGTACCAGACCTGGTCCAGACCCTGGCCCGCGCCCGGGACGGCACACCCGCCGACGGGTTCACCGGTGACGGATCACCTGAGCGGCCCGAGCCGGCCTGGTTGTCGCGGTTCCTGCCGCCACGGGTGGTGGAGGTCCTGGCCGGTGGCCGCCACGCGGTGGAGTTGGAGGTGACCGGGCAGAGTCGGCAGGCCTTCGCCGCGACCCGGCTGGCGTGTGTGGCGCTCGGGCTGGTGTTCCCCCCGGCGCTGGTGGGGGCCATGGCCGCCGTCGGGTTGGCGCTGCCGTGGAGCGTGCCGGTGGTGGCCTCGCTGGTGCTGGCCGGGGTGTTGTTCGTGGTGGCGGAGGTGGACCTGCGTCGCCGCGCCGAGGCCGCCCGGCACCAGCTGCGGCTGGCGACCTGCGCCTACACCGAGCTCGTCGCCCTGGAACGCGCCGGGGACGCCGGGGTCGTCGAGGCCCTGGAACGCGCCGCCACCATCAGCACCAGCGACGCGTTCACCCGCATCCACGACGCCCTGGTCCGCGCCGAACTCGCCGGGCACCCGCCATGGCAGGGCCTTGCCGACCTCGCAACCCGCACCGGCGTGGCCGAACTGGCCGACGTCGCCGACATCATGGCCACCTCCGGACGTGACGGCGCCGCCGTCTACACCACCCTGCGGGCCCGGGCCGCCGCGTTGCGCACCCACCTGCTCACCAGCGCCGCCGCGAAGGCCAACGCCACCAGTGAGCACCTCATCGTCCCCGTCGCAGGCCTCGGCATCGCGTTCATGGCCCTGGTCGGCTACCCCGCCTTCGCGCGCATCGTGGGGGTCGGATGACACGCCCACGGGTTCGCGATCACCGACAGCCCCACAGCCTGCTCACCGGCCACGGCGTCCGCCCCGGCACGGCGGAGCGACCGAGTGCCGTGCCGAGTCTCACCCCAACTCCTGGGAGGCCACCATGACCCCTGTCCTGTTGACCGTGGCCCGGGCCCACGCCCAGGTCCTGGCCCACGCCCTGCGTGTCCGCCGCTCAGCCCGGTCCCCGGTCGGGACCCGCGGCAAGGACGCGGGGGTCTCGACCCTCGAAATGGTAATCATCGCGTTGGGGTTGATGGCGATCGCCGCGCTGCTGGTCGCCGGGCTGACCGCCGCGGTGCGCTCCCGCGTCAACCAACTCCAATGAGAACCCGGTCATCCAAGCGACGCCCGGGCCGCCCTGTGCCCGGGTCGGGGCAGCCGGGCGTGGGACGGTCCCACGCCGAGCGCACCTCGGGGTGGGATCGGGGGTCGGTGACGGTGGAGCTGGCGGTCCTGGGCCCGGCGCTGCTGCTGGCGGTCTTCGCGGTGGTCCAGGGCGGGCTGGTCTTCCACGCCCGGTCCCTGGCGCTGGCCGCGGCGACCGAGGGCGTGACCGCCGCCCGCGCCCACGGCGCCACCCAGGACGCGGGCACGCAACGGGCGCGGTCCTTCCTGGATCGCACCGCCGGCGACACCCTCACCGACCTTCACCTCAGTACTGCCGGGTCGGGTCCCACCCGGGTGCGTGTCCAGGTCACCGGCCGGGTCATCTCGATCCTGCCCGGCGTGCCGGGACTGCGGGTGTCCCAGGCCGCCCAGGCGGAGCGAGAACGGTTCACCACCGCCGGGAGCCTGCCGTGAGGACCGGGACAGGGCAGCGACGCTGCACCGAACGACGTGACCATCGCGCTCATCCGGGCCGGGGACACCGTCACCGCCGGCGGGTCACCACCCGACGCGCCGTCGGGCCCACCACTGGGTCCATCACCACTGAGGTTCGGCACGGGCGCGGCGATCGGGGCAGTCTCACCCTGGAGATCGCCGTCCTGGCACCGGCCCTGCTCGTCGTCATCTCTTTGGTGATCGTGGCCGGGCGGTTGCAGGTCGCCTCCGCGGCCGTGGAACACGCCGCCGCCGCGGCCGCCCGGGCGGCGTCCCTGGCCCGAGCCCCCGGACCGGCCCGCCAGGCCGCGACCACCGTGGCCCGCAGCGAACTCGATGACCGCGACCTGCACTGCACGAACCTGGTGGTCTCGGTGGACGCCTCCGGGTTCGCCGTCCCGGTCGGACAACCCGCCCAGGTGCGTGCCCGGGTGCAGTGCACGGTGCCGTTGGCCGGGTTGGGCCCACTGCCCGGGCTGGGTGCCTCGCGCACCGTCACCGCCCAGGCGGTCAGCGTCCTGGACTCCTACCGTTCGAGGACCACACGATGATCAATCACGCCGCCGTCACACCACCGACTCGACTCTCCCGCCCAGGAGCCTCCTCCAGCTCCCACCCGCCGCGAGCCTCCACCCGTCCCGCAGGCGCCAGCGGGGATAGGGGGTCGGCGAGCCTGTTCCTGGTCATCTCCATGCTCGGGCTGCTGGTCCTGGTCGGCCTGGTCGTCGACGGCGGGGCCAAGGTCCGCGCGATCGCCCGCGCCGACGCCCTGGCCGGTGAGGCCGCCCGCGCCGCCGGACAGGCCATCGACGTTCCCGCGGCCATCGCCGGCCGGGAACGCACCGTGGATGCCCGCGCCGCGGTGGCCGCCGCGCAGGCGTTCCTGCGCGCCAACCGCGTCACCAGCACCGCGACGGTGGTCGACGGCGGCCACGCCGTGGAGGTTCGGGTGCGCATCAGCACCGACACGGTGTTCCTCGGACTGATCGGCATCCACCGCATGAGCGTTGAGGGGCAGGCCACCGCCGACCTGGTCACCACCGACACCCCACAGGCCCTGACGCACCAGACCCGGGTCCTGCCGACCCCAGACCTCGACGGCACCACCACCACCGTCACGGCGCGACGAGGGAGCCACGCATGAACCAGCGACGCACCCGCCCTCGGATCCAGCCCGGGCAGCGCACCAGCCGGGACGTCGCCACCGGGATCGCGGCCCTGATCGCCCTGATCACGCTGGTGGTCGGGCTCCCACTGCTGCTGTCGATCGTGGCCCCACTGCACCTGCCCGCCCAGGTGCCCACCATCGAACAGCTCCGGGACACCCTGGCGGGCCCCGACGACGGGACCCTGTTCCTGGGGTTCCTGACGGTCATCGCCTGGACAGGGTGGGCCTGGCTGCTCCTGGCCGTCCTGGTCGAGGTCACCGCGGCGGTCCGAGGGCTGCCGGCGCGCCGGCACGCCGGGCTGTCCCTGGCCCAACCCGTGGCCGCGTCCCTGGTCACCGCGGTCACCCTCCTGCTGTCCACCTCTGCCGGCCAGGCCGGTGCACCCGCCCCGGCCACCCGAGCCGTGGCCACGACCCTGCACGAGGTCCCCGCCGCCTTCACCACCCCCCTGACCGCCCCGGCCCCCGCACCCGATCCCAGTCCCCGACCACCGGCGGGCGCCACGACCCCACCAGGCACCACCGGTGCCTCCCGACCTGCCGCCTCACAGTCCTCCGGGCCGGTGCTGGAGGTCACGGTGCGCCGCGGGGACACCCTGTGGTCCCTGGCCGAGACCCACCTCGGAGACGGCACCCGCTACCGCCAGATCGCCCAGGCCAACTACGGCCGACCCCAGGGCGACGGGCGGTCCCTGACCGACGCCCACTGGATCTACCCCGGATGGGTCCTGCGCATCCCCGGCGCCACCACCGACACCCCCGCGACCGAACCCACCCGACCCCGGTCCCCCGACCAGGAGCCTGCGGACTCCTCCGAGACCACGTATGTCGTCCGGTCCGGGGACACCCTGTGGGACATCGCCGCCGAACACCTCGGCGACCCCGCCGAGTACCCGCGGATCGCCCGCGCCAGCCGCGACATCGTCCAGGACGACGGCACCCGGCTGCGCGACCCGGACCTGATCCGCCCCGACTGGCGTCTGCGTATCCCCGGCGACCCCGCCGGCTCCGGGCAGGACCCTGCACGGGAACACCCAGCACACCACGACGAACAGGAACGCCCGGGCCGACCCGACGAACAGACCCCGCAGCCCACGCCGGCGCCGTCGCCGGGCCCATCGGGACAGCCGCACGCCTCGTCTCCCGCGGGCCTACCGGTACCCACCATCGCGCCGCCCACGGCGATCCCCCCTGCGGCGCAGCCGATCCCGTCGCCTCCGGCACCCACACCTCCGGCACCCTCCGGTGCAGCCGGGGGCGCGGCGGGCGTGCCGGTGCTGCCGTTGACGGCCCCCACGCCGCAGGTTCCACCCGACCCGGGTGGGCCCGGCCCGGCCGAGCCCGAGCACCCCGACGCGCAGGTGCGTTCGGGGGTCGACGTGCCCGGGGGGTGGATGGACTACCCCCTGGCCGCAGCCCTGGTGAGCCTCATCGCGTTGGTGTGGGCCCGGCGGCGTCACCGCCACGCCTACACCCCCACCGATCTGCTGACCCCGCCCGGTGAGGGCGACGACGACCTGGCCGAACTCCCCGACGTGCTCACCCGGTCCCGCTCGGTGGTCCGCGCCCACGCCCCCGCTCTGCTCGAAGAGGTCGAGCCCGGGCCCACGGTCGCCGAGTACCTCGGCGCCAAGCGCGCCGGGGCCGAGGGCGTCTCGACCGGGGATCCGGGGTGGGTGTTGTCCCCGCCCGGACCCCACGGGCTGGACCTGGCTGGGCTGTCCTCCCACGACGACTGCGGGATCGGCCTGGTCGGGCCGGGTGCCGTCGACGCCGCGCGGGCGCTGGTCGTGGCCGCCCTGGCCGCCGGCGGCGCCGAGGACGTGTGGGCCTGGACGCACCTGGTCATCCCCACCGCTCTGGCCACCGGCCTGCTGACCCCCACGCCCGCCCGCAACGACGACACCGACCCGGTCGACGCCGAGGTGGCGGACGCCGTGGGCTCCCCGACCGATGGCCACCGCCCGCCGGTAGTCCCCGAGGTGCTCGACGGCATCGAGCGCGTGGAACTGGTCGAGGACCTGACAGCGGCACTGGACCACCTCGAACGGGAGGCTGCCGAGCGCCGCGCGACCCTGGCGTTCTACCAGGTCGGGGACCGGGAGGCTCTGATCGAGGCCGACCCGTTGGCCGAGTTCCTGCCACCGCTGGTCCTGCTCACCCAGGCCCCGCCGCCGGGCCTGGTCCAACGCCTGGCCGCCGTGGCCGCCCAGGGCGCGCCGGTGGGGATCAGCGTCGTGGTCCTGGGCCCGTGGGCCCCGGGGGTCACCTGGGACATCGACACCGACGGACACCTCGCCGGCCAGAACCACCCGCGCCAGGACGCCGACCCGCAGGTGCCGGATGCTCCCGGGCACACCGAGTCGCCCGTGCGGGTGGCCGTCCTGGACCTCGACGCCGCCCGCGATGCCCTGTCGGTGGTCCGCGAGGCCCACACCGGCGTCCCGGCCTCGGACCCGTCGGGCCCGGACACGGGAGCGGGCAGGGACCACGTCGCCGCGATACGCGGGCTCGCCCCACCCGCACCCTCCAGCACCGACCACGCCGCGCCGGTCCCCGCCACGGCATCGGCCCCCGGGCAGGCAACCCAGCCCGGCGCCGACCAGCCCGCTCCCGGCACCACCGCGGAGGATCAGCGCGTACAGGTACGGGTCCTGGGCCCACCGGTGATCCTGGACCGCGACGGCACACCGGTGGCCAGGGTGCGCTCGGGGGCGATCGAACTACTGGTGCTGCTCGCGGTCCACCGCTCCGGACTGCCGTTACGCGAGGTGAAGGCGGCCCTGTGGCCCACTGCGAGCGTGAAGCAGGCCGACAAGCGCCTGTCCACCGAGGCCGCCAGCTTGCGCGGAGCGATCCGCCGGGTCATCGACGACCAGGACGCACAACCGGTGATCAACACCGGCGGCCACTACCACCTGGACCCCGACCTGGTACGGGTGGACCTGTGGGAGTTCACCGACACCCTGCGGCAGGCCACCACCCCCACCCGCGCCGAACACCCCGACCCCACCACCGGTCCCGCGACCACAGACCCTGCGGCCACCGATCCCGCCGGGCAACGCGCCCAGCGGATCGCCGTGCTACGACGAGCCCTGGACATCGCCGCGGGCCAGACCCTGGCCGCCGACACGACGTACGAGTGGATCACCCCGGCCCGCGAACACCTGCGGCGCCTGCTGCTACGCGCCCACCTGCACCTGGTCGACCAGCTCACCCGCGACGACCAACGCGTCGAGGCCGCCGAGGTCGCGCTGGCCGCCGTCGACCTGGACCCCACCAACGAGGACATCACCCGCACCGCCATGACGGCCCTGGCCGGTGCCGGCAGACACGCCGAGATCCCCGCCCTGCTCCAACGCCTCCACGCCGCCCTGGACGAACTCGACCTCGAACCCGACGAGGAGACCACCACCCTGGCCCAACAACTCCGCCAACCACCGCCGGCCGGGAACCTGCGGGCCGTATGACGCAGGAACGCCCGCGCAGACACCCGGGGGCACGAACCAGGCACCCCTCGATGGCCGGTTCTCGCTGAGCGGGTGTCCTTCGGGCAATGACGGGCTGTCACCCTGGGGGGCGTGGAGTTGTTGATCGCCCGTAACCCCGATCCGGACTCCCGGTTGCCGTACCTGCTGAGGCTGCCCCTGGACGGCGGGATGGTGTTCCGCACCTCCGGGACGTGGCCGCGCACCACCGCTCTGTACTGCCATCCGGTCCCGACCGAGCAGTGGCCGGCGGACCCGGAGCTGGTCGAGGTGTGCCGGGTACGTTCCTGCGTGCGCCGCGGCGCGGCGATCGACCTGGTGCAGGACCGTGGGCGGGAGAACCGTTCCCAGATCGTGTTCACCACCGCCCGGGGCCGTGAGGCGGTGTTCTGGCAGTCCCCGCGCACCCGTAAGCAGGCCCGCCCGAAGGTGAGCACCCCCACCGCGCGGGCCGCTGGCTGCGCCGAGTTGGAGATCGTGGTGGACACCCGGGAGAAGTACGCCTACCGGTTCGCCACCCAACAGGTCACCCTCACCCGCCGGGCGCTGCCGTGCGGGGACTACTGGCCGAAGACCGGCTGTTGGCGTCGGTGGAACGCAAGTCCCTGCCCGACCTGATCGCGGGCCTCGTCGGTGGGAAGCTGCGCTACGCCCTGGCCGAACTGGCCGCCCTGCCCCGCGCCGCGGTGGTGGTCGAGGACCACTACTCCCAGGTCTTCGCCCTGGAGCACGTGCGGCCAGCGGTGGTCGCCGACACCCTGGCCGAGGTGCAGGTCCGCTGGCCCGGGGTGCCGATCGTGTTCTGCGAGACCCGCAAACTGGCCGAGGAGTGGACCTAACGGTTCCTGGCCGCCGCCAGTACCTGGACCGGAGCCGAACCAGCCGCCCCGTACCCCGACACCACCGTGACCACCGACACCACCGTGGGTGAGGCAGGGCCGGCCGGGGAAGTGGCCGGCTCGCCCGGTCTCCCGCAGCTGTCCACCGCCGAGGTCCGCACCTGGGCCCGCCGCACCGGGCTGGAGGTGCCCGACCGCGGCCGGCTGCGCCCGGGGATCTGGGACGCCTGGCGCGCAGCCCCCCGGAGTACCTGAGCGAGACGTCCCGCTCCCCGACCGACACCGCCCCGCACGAGGGACGATCACCTGCACGCCGTGGAGCCCGGCGGTCCCCGCTCGCTCACCCGACCACGCGGCGGATCGCGGCGATCTGCCCGGACCAGTCGCTGATCCTGGCCAGGCGGACCTGCTGACCGGTGCCGGGTGCGTGCACGATCAGGCCGTCGCCGATCGCCAGTCCCAGGTGACGGGGGGAGGCCATGGTGCCCTGGGAGCCGGGGATGAACACCAGGTCACCGGCGCGAAGGCGGGACGGGTCGATGACGGCGCGGCCAGCGTGGACCTGGCCGAGGGTGGTGCGCGGCAGGTCTATCTCCGCGGCGGAATAGGCGCGCATCGTCAGGCTGGAGCAGTCGCAGCGCCGCGCGGGATCCCCTGAGCGTGCCGCGGTGCAGTCCCCGCCGTAGGAGTACCAGGTCCCCAGCTGCGCCAGCGCCCACGTCACCGCGGCGACCACCTGGGGTGAGGTGCCCGGCGGCAGGGTGAAGCCCTCGGGGAGTTCGACGGCGCCGGCCTCGGGTAGTCCGTCGCCGTCGGGGACGCATGCGACGCCCACGAGGGCCTGCGCGGTGGCCTCGTGGGCGGCGTAGCGGTGCGGGAAGGCGCTGCGTTGCACGGCCTGGGCGGCTTGGGCCAGGGGCAGGGTCTCCCAGTCGGGGATGTCGACCAGCCCGGGCTGGCCCCCGCGTCCGCCGGTCAGGAACAGCTCGGCCGCGCCGACGGGGTCCATGCGCACGCTCTCGGGTCCCCAGGGGGCGCGTTGTTGGAACAGGCCGCGGGAGTCCGGCCCGGCGGCATCACCGTGGGCGACGTTACGCAGGCTGGACTCGGTGATCGCGGTGGCGACGGCGATGACTGCGGCGCGGCGGGGCAGGCCCAGCCGGGTGGCCACGCCGGTGATCGCGGCGGCATTGGTGATCTGCTCGGCATCGAAACCTCCCACCACACCTGCCCCGCCGGTGGTGGCAGCGGCGGCGGGGGCGCAGGACGGCGGGGTGGCGCCGGTCAGAGCGGCGATGCCGGTGACGAAGGCCAGAACCACGGTGATGACTGCGGCGGCGATGGCGCCCAGACCCGATCCGCTCACCACGGCCCCCTCGGTAGAGCGGTAATGGTGCCGGTGGCCCGAAGGGGGCGGAGGATGAGGGCGGGACAGGTGGTGTGAGGACGAGTAGTTCTCATGAAAGGGACTCCAAACGACGAAAGGGACGCCTCGTGCGTCCCGGAGACGGGTTCGTGGGGGTGGAAGACAGCACACCGGCTGCCGCGACCGGTGTGGTCGCGTCTGCTGGTCGGCGATGATGTCTGTCGTGGTGGGGTTGGCGAACTCTGGGGACCGGTCGGCGCTGGCGGGGTCGATGGCCACGATCGCGATCGCATGCCTGGGCGGGCCGATCGCGGGGGGCAGCGCAGCGCTGGGTGAGCTGGTGAAACTGGCCCAGGCCCGGTACCAGCGGAACAGTCCGGCGAGGGAGCTGCATCGGCAGGTGACAGCCGGGATCCAGGTGTGGGCGGCCAGCCAGAGGCTGGGCCCTGAGGTCGACCTGGGGCTGGACTTGGCCGTGTCCACCATCGCTGAGCACGGCATGGACACTGCGGGGATCGCCGAGGCCCTGTTCGACCCGGCCACGGTGACCCGTTGCGTCGTCGCATCGGCGAAGGCAACAGATCCCCTCTGGGGGACAGAGGCCCACTATGCGGTGGCCGAACGGGCCATCGCCGAGACCTACGCGCATCTGGTGGAGCACCTGCGGGATCAGGAACCGGTGATGATTCCGGTCATCCAGGAGCTGCGGGACGCTCTGGACCATCGATTGACCACGCTGGCAGGTGAGGCGAAGCGCACGCGAAGCGATCTGGGGGATCTGGCCGGGGCCATGACCGCGCCGGCGGCGGTCACGGAGGTGATGGCCTACCTGAAGGCGCGGATCGAGGACTGGGATGTCTCGGTGTGGCGCTCTGGCCCCGCCCCGTCGACGGTGGAACGGCGTCTGCTGGTGCGTCAGGCCGGGCAACACCCATCCACCGCCCCCGCGCAGAGACCAGCCGCGACCGAGCATGTGCCCTCCTCAGGGGGGCGTGTTGGGGAGGTGGTGACGGCGGAGGAAGCGTTGTCGGGGCAGCGGATGCTCGTCGTGCTGGGCGGTCCGGGATCGGGCAAGACCTGGCTGGCCCGCCGCTATGCCCGCGAGGCTGCCCGGTACGCGTTGGACCGGTTGACCGACAGCGCGGAACTGGACTGGGTGGAGCTGCCGCTGCTGACCACGTGGGATCAGTGGACCAGGACCTCTGGTGACCTGGATCCGGTCGGCGCGCTGATCGCCGCGTCGTTCGCCTCCGGTCAGGGCTACCACGGGTGGGATCCCCAGACCGTGGACCGGCTGCGGCGTACCTTCGCCGAACCGGGGCGGCGCGTGTTGCTGGTCGTGGACTCCCTGGACGAGGCCGCCGACCGCGTCGGCCAGGCCGGCCGGGTCCGGGAACTGGGTTCCCTTCCTGCCGGGTGGCGGGTGGTGGTCACCAGTCGGCCGGCCGCATGGGAGCAGACCGCGCACACCCCAGTGGCCGCGACTGATGGTCCGCGGGTGGTGGACGTGCAGGACCTGCGGTACCCGCAAGACGTGGAAGCGTTCGTCCAGAAATGGTTCGCCGCTGACCCGCACCGTGGTGATGCCCTGGTCGAACAGCTCCGAGCCCGGCCCGAGCTGTCCCGCCCCGCGGTGATCCCGCTGCTGCTGACGTTCTACTGCCTGCTCACCGAGAAGGCCGACGATCCGAAGCGGCCGTTGCCTGCCCGGCGCCGAGATCTCTACCGTGACCTGATCCGCATGATGCTGGGGTCTGGGTGGGCTGATCCTGCGCCGGGCGCTGACGCCGGCCCCGACATCGAGGCCTGCGAGACCCGGCTGCGGCAGTGGGCCTGGCACGCCGTCCGGGACCGCGTCACGCCCTGCGGCCTGGGGAACTGGGGCGAGACCTTCACCCCCGTGTCCAGGCCCGGGCCGGCCGAGGCTCGCGCACTGGATCACGTGACGCCCAAGGTGAGCAAGGACGTCCGAGCAGTGGTGACCCGCCGGTTCGTGCACCGGACCGTGCACGAGCACCTGGTCGCCGAGTACCTCGCCGCCCTCCCCGCGGCCGAGGCTGCTGATGTTCTCCTGACGCACCTGTGGTTCGACCCGGACTGGCAGGTCACCGCTCCCGCCTCGATCGCCGCCCACAACCACGACGACCCGTCCAGGCAGGGCCTCCTCCTTCAACTGCTCCTGGACCGGTGCCTTCCCGCCGGAAGGGACCCTGCCCGCGAGGCTGGCCGCGAGGAGATCGACCGGCTCCTGCTGGCCATCGCATCCGAGTCCGACCCCGAGGATTGGCCACCGACTCATCGAAACCGCATCCACGACGCGCGTGTCAGGAACGCGACACGCAAGCCAACCCAGATCGCCCGCACCGCGCACTGGACGCAATCCAACCCGCAGGCCCGTACCGCGGTCCTGGCCGCCTTGCCCACCGCCCACCCGCGGCAGGTCGAGTCCCTGGTGACGATGCTGACCGCACTGGATCCCACGGACGCCGATCGGGAACAGGCCCGTACCGCGGTCCTGGCCGCCCTGCCCACCGCCCACCCGTGGGACGTCAGGGCCTTGGTGGAGGCGTTGACCGCGCTGGATCCCACGGACTCCGACCGGGAGCAGATGCGCTCTGCGGTCCTGGCCGCCCTACCCCCCACCGGCCCGGGGGATGTCGGGGCCTTGGTGGAGGCGTTGACCGCGCTGGTGGTTACGGACGCCGATCGGGAACAGGCCCGTACCGCGGTCCTGGCCGCCCTGCCCCCCACCGGCCCGGGGGGTGTCGGGGCCTTGGTGGAGGCGCTGTTCGCGCTGGATCCCACGGACTCCGACCGGGAGCAGATGCGCTCTGCGGTCCTGGCCGCCCTGCCCACCGCCGACCTGGGGGATGTCGGGGCCTTGGTGGAGGCGCTGACCGCGCTGGATCCCACGGACTCCGACCGGGAACAGGCCCGTACCGCGGTCCTGGCCGCCCTGCCCACCGCCGACCCGTGGTGGGACGGGTCCCTGGTGGAGGCGTTGACCGCGCTGGTGGTTACGGAC
>JAAYAH010000247.1 GCA_012719445.1 Actinomycetales bacterium
CCAACATCGTCAAGGTCGCCATCGAGGCTCCGCTCAAGCAGATCGCCGTCAACGCCGGCCTCGAGGGCGGCGTCGTGGTGGAGAAGGTCCGTGGCCTGGAGGTCGGGCACGGGCTGGACGCCGCGACCGGCGAGTACACCGACCTGGTGGCCCGGGGCATCATCGACCCGGCCAAGGTCACCCGCTCGGCGCTGCAGAACGCGGCCAGCATCGCGGCCCTGTTCCTCACCACCGAGGCCGTCGTCGCCGACAAGCCGGAGAAGACCGCTCCGGCCGCTCCCGGTGGCGACGGTGGCATGGGCGGCATGGACTTCTGACCGGTTCCCGGCCGGGCAGCGGTCCGGCCGGCCGACTCACCGCCGTCAGGGGCGGGTCCTCCTCGGAGGGCCCGCCCCGCGCCGTTGTGACACCCTGGCGTCGTGAGCGGAGTCGTCGTGGCGGGCAGCGTCGGGGAGAGCGCCGGGGGTCGCTCCGAGGGGCTCCGGAGGCCGGCTCAGGGGCCGGATCAGGGGCCGGGCCACGGGGGAGGCGTCGGAGCGGTCCCGGCCGGGGACGTCGCGAGCCCGGGCCCCCGCCGCGGGGAGGACGCCCGGGTGGGACTCGTCGCGGTCACCGAGGATCCCCTGGACGTCACGGCGCACACCTCCGCCGTCTCCGCAGCCGGCACCGGGGCTGTGGTGTCGTTCGCCGGGGTGGTCCGCGACCACGACGCCGGCAGGGCCGTCACCCGGATCACCTACAGTGCCCACCCGGCGGCGGCCCGGGTGCTCGACGAGCTCGCGGCCGAGGCCGCCGCGCGACCGGGTGTCGAGGCCGTCGCCGTCTCGCACCGGCTCGGCACGCTCGGCATCGGGGACGCGGCCCTGGTCGTCGCGGTGTCGGGGGTGCACAGGGCGGAGGCCTTCGCCGCCGCGGGGGCGCTCGTCGACGAGATCAAGCACCGGTTGCCGGTGTGGAAGCTCCAGGAGTTCGCCGACGGGACCGAGGAGTGGGTCGCCTGCCCGTGACGCCGGGCCGCCTGCCCGTGACGTCGGTCAGTGCCGTTCCGGAGACGTCGCCGTGTACAGCCTGATCTGGAACGGGAGGCGGTAGCTGATCTCCTGGAGGTGGTAGCCGGCCAGCACGTCGACCTTGTCGACGTCGGCGGGCCAGCGTTGCTCGTTCAGTCCGCGGGACCCGGTGATCACCCAGACCCGCCGTCGGCCGGCCAGCACGTCCTGCATCTCCTCCGAGGAGACGTCCTTGCCGTAGATGGTGGTGGACCTCTCCGGGGACTGGGCGAGGGCGACGTCGTCGGTGAGCCGGAACGCGTCGGGGTTGGCGAGCGCGATGATGCGCAGCTCACCCGGGACGTACATCACCGCGTCACCGGGAAGGGCACGGGTCGCGAGGTACCTCGCGACCCCCGTGACGTTCTCGGCGTGGCCGTTGACGGCGCTGCGGTAGTCGAGCTGGGCGGGGAGGCCGTAGAGGGCGATGGCCGCGACGGGCACCAGGGCCAGCATCCGGATCATGCCGGGGCGGGGGGTCGGTCGGTGCGGGCGCCGGGCGAAGAAGTCCTCGGCGAGCGTCACCAGCGCCGGCATGATCGCCGCCAGGGCGAGGGCGGCTCCGGGGACGGCGATGACCACGTATCGGATCGCGAACAGCGGATGCACCTGGGAGACGGCCCACAGGACGGCGGGCGGCAGCACCCCCCAGGCGACGCCGAGCCCCAGCGCGTGCCGGTGGGTGCCGAGGGGCACCAGGAACACCGCGGCGGCCAGCACCAGGACCACGAGCTGCCACGGCTGGTACTCGGTGAGGAAGAACCGGCGCAGCTCGCTGAGCGGCGGGACGGTCAACCAGGAGACCTGGCCCCGCTGGGTGACGGCGCCGAGCACGAAGGGCGCGAGGATCAGGAGGGTCGCCCCGGTGGTGATGGCCCAGGTCCGCCGGATCCACCCCCGGGTGGCCACCAACACCTGGAGGGCGTGGACCAGCAGCACGGTCAGCGCCAGCACGTTGAGCAGGGCCGTCGCCGCCACCGTCAGCGCGTACACCGCCCAGCGCCGTCGCCGCCACGGCTGTCGGCATGCCTGGAGCAGCGCCAGCACGGAGGCCGTCACCGCGCAGGTCACCAGGGCGTAGGGGCGTGCCTCCTGGGCGTACCGGGAGGCGAGGGGGGAGACCGCGAACAGCAGACCGGCGGCCAGGCCGACGTGCGGGGCGTCGAGCTCCCGGCCGATCCGCACCAGCAGCACCGCGGTGGCCACGGCGGCCAGGACGGAGATCATCCGCACCCCGGTCAGGGTGACGGAGGCGCCGAAGACGCCGTGCACGAGCAGGTAGTAGGTCGCGTGCACCAGGTCGACCGTGCCGACGAGGTCGAGGATGTCGCTGGTCGGTCGATCGGCCACCTCGAGGGTCACCAGTTCGTCGCGCCAGGGCGCGACGGTGGCGATCCCCCAGCTGAAGATGATCATCGCAATACCGGCCACCGTCAGTTCGGGGCGGTATCGGCGCCAGACACGGGGGCGTCTGGCGAGCGCGCGATCGGCGGGGAGGGGCTGGGAGGTCGCGACACGGGGGTCGGTGACCAGGCTGCGGGTCACCGAGTTGCCGACTGTGGGGAGAGCGCCCGTGTCCGAGACGTCCGGGGTGCGGGTCAACCTCTCTCCTCAGGTTTCGTGCGTCCCCGGGCGGAGACGGCGGTACGCGTGGCCACGGAGCGAGTGCAATCGAAGGCGCTCGGTAACCAGGCCGGCCGGTCATCTCAAACCCTAGCCGACGCCCGGAGCGGTCGCGTTTCGGATGGGCAACGATCCGGTCAGAGATGGGTCACCATCGGGTGACGGTCGTTCCAGATCCGCTTTCCCGGGATTTACCAGGGCGTTTGCTGGGAATCATCCCCCGGAGAACGGCGGCAGCACGTCGACGACCGCCCCTGACGGGATCACCCGTTCGGGGGAGCCCCCGACCTCGTCGACGAGGAAGGAGGAGCTGGCGAGCACCCGGGCCAGTGCCGGGCCGTGAGCGGCGGCGAGCGTCCGGACGAGGTCGGTGACCCTCGCCCCGTCGGGGAGCTCCGTCTCCTCCGAGGCCGTCCCCGCGGCCTGCCGGGCGCCGGCGAAGAACCGGACGGTGACCGTCATCGTTGCCTCCCTCGTCGTCCTGCCCCCTCGTTCCTCTCTCGGCGACCCGCGACCGCGCTCAGCCGCCGATGGCGCTCATCGGTCGCTCCGGCCGGAGGAAGGACGCCTCCCCGATGCCGTGCCCGGCCTGCTTGCCCCACATCGCCACCCGCCACGTCTCGGCGAGCTCGGCGTCGCTCGCCCCGGCCCGGAGCAGGGATCGGAGGTCGGTCTCCGTCCGGGCGAACAGGCAGGTGCGGATCTGCCCGTCCGCGGTGAGCCGGGTCCGGTCGCAGTCGCCGCAGAAGGGGCGGGTGACGGCGGCGACGATGCCGACCTCGGCCCGCCCGCCCACCCCGTCGGGGCGCTCCACCAGCCACGTCTCGGCCGGAGCCGCCCCGCGCACCGAACTGTGCACGGGGACCAGGCCGAACTCGGTGGAGAGCAGGTCGAGGATCTCCCGGGCGGTCACCAGGTCGGAGCGTCTCCAGGTGCCGTGGGGTTCCAGCGGCATCTGCTCGATGAAGCGCAACCGGTACCCGTTCCGCAGGGCCCAGCGCAGCAGCGGGACCGCCTCGTCGTCGTTGACCCCGCGCAGCAGCACGGCGTTGATCTTGACCGGGGCGAGGCCGGCCGCGACGGCGGCCCGCAGGCCGGCCAGCACGTCGGGCAGCCGGTCGCGGAGGGTGATCCGGGCGAACCTGGCCCGGTCGAGGCTGTCGAGGGAGACGTTGACCCGGTCCAGGCCCGCCTCGGCCAGCGATCGTGCCCGGTGTTCGAGGCCGATCCCGTTCGTGGTCAGGGCGACGTCGGGCGCCATCCCCCGAGCGGTGCGGCTCGTCTTCACCCCGCGGACGATCGCCTCGAGGCCGCGGCGGAGCAGCGGCTCGCCACCGGTGAGTCGGACCCGGGTGACCCCGAGGTGCTCCACCGCGACGGTGACCAACCGGACCACCTCGGCGTCGGTGAGGACCTCGTCGCCGGCGAGCCAGGGCAGGCCCTCGGGGGGCATGCAGTACGAGCAGCGCAGGTTGCACCGGTCCGTGAGGCTCACCCGGAGGTCCGTCGCCACCCTCCCGAACCGGTCCAGCAGCCGGGGGTCCTCGGGGCGGTCGGCCGGAGCCGCGGGTGGTCCGGACCGGCGAACCGTGGGCATGCCGAGGATGACGGGGACCACGCGGCCAGGGTAACCAGGGGTCCGGGGCATCGCTCGCGGGACGGGAGGAGGCGCCGGCGGGGGCCCGGCACCCGCGATGCATACCGTGGGTAACCATCTCTGATCTGAGCGTGTCGGAACGAGCAAGCCGGGGTTCGCGCCGCCGATGGTGGACGATTGATTCACCGCTCACGGAAGGACGCCCTTGATGACGTATGCGCAGGCAGACGGCGAGCCCGATCTCCGGGGGCTGCCCGAGGGGTTCCTGTGGGGAGTCGCGACGGCGGCCTTCCAGATCGAGGGCGACCGCTCAGGGCGCGGCGACTCCATCTGGGACGCCCTGTGCGCCAGGCCGGGGCGGATCGCCGACGGGGCCGACGGGGACGTGGCCTGCGACCACGTCAACCGGTATCTCGACGACATCGCGCTGATGCGGGAGCTGGGGCTGAACGCCTACCGGTTCTCGGTCTCCTGGCCGAGGGTCCAGCCCGGCGGGACGGGGAGCCTCTCCGCCGCGGGCGTCGGGTTCTACGACCGGCTCGTCGACGCCCTGCTCGAGGCGGGCATCCAGCCCTGGCTGACCCTCTACCACTGGGACCTGCCGATCGAGCTGCACCACGAGGGCGGCTGGGCCGGTCGCGACATCGTGGACAGGTTCACCGAGTACGCCCTCGGCGTGCACGCGGCGCTCGGCGACCGGGTCCGGCACTGGTCCACGATCAACGAGCCGTGGTGCGCGGCCTGGCTGGGCTACGGGAGCGGCTACCACGCCCCGGGGATCGCCGACCGGGCCCAGGCGTCCCGGGCCGCCCACCACCTACTGCTGGCCCACGGGCGCGCCGTGCGGACCATGCGCTCGGCGGGAGGGGCGGCGGGGCACCAGTTCGGGATGGTGCTCAACTCCTTCCCCTTCTACCCCGCACGATGGCTGAGCCGGGAGCAGGCGGAGTTCGTACGACAGCACACGTCGATCATGGACGGCATCCAGAACCGCTGGTGGATGGACGCCATGTTCACGGCGACCTACCCCGAGGACGTCCTGGACCTGCTGGGACCCCACCTCGACGGTGTCGTCCTGCCCGGCGACCTCGACGAGATCGCCCAGCCGCTGGACTACCTCGGGATCAACTACTACAGCGACCAGATCATGGTGCCGGACCCGGAGCGGACCGAGGAGGCCGGCTGCTATCCCGGGGCGACCTCCGTCCGGCAGGACGACCCGGGCCCGGACGTGACGACCATGGGCTGGGCGGTGACGCCGCACGGCCTGCACGACCACCTGGCCGGGATCACGAAGGCGTACCCCGACGCACCTCCCTTCGTGGTCACGGAGAACGGCGCGGCCTACGTGGACGACCCCGACGACGTCGGACCCGACGGGTGCATCGAGGACCCGCTGCGGGTGGCCTACCTGCGCGGGCACGTCGCCGCGCTCGCGGACGCGGTCAGGGGCGGGCTCGACGTGCGCGGCTACTTCGTCTGGTCGCTCCTGGACAACTTCGAGTGGGCCTGCGGGTTCACCCAGCGTTTCGGGCTGGTCAGGGTCGACTACGACACCCTGCGTCGGACCCCGAAGCGGAGCTTCCGGGTGTACCGCGACCTCATCGCGGCGCACCGGGCGCTGACGACCGAGCCGTCCAGGACCTGACCGGCGCTACCCCTGCTCGGCGGCCCGGCGCACCGCGGCGATGTCGATCTTCTTCATCCCGAGCATGGCCCTGGTCGCCCTGGCCGACCGCTCGGGGTCGGGGTCGGCCAGGAGGGCGATCAGCTCGTCCGGGAAGACCTGCCAGGACACCCCGTGGCGGTCCTTCAGCCAGCCGCAGGGGCCCTCCTCGCCGCCCTCGGTCAGCCGGCTCCAGTAGTGGTCGACCTCGTCCTGGGAGGCACAGTGCACCTGGAACGAGATCGCCTCGGAGAAGGTGAACTCCGGGCCTCCGTTGAGGGCCACGTACTCCTGCCCGTCCAGGGCGAACGTCACCGCCATCACCATCCCCTCCGGGCGGTGGCCGGCCGGGCCGTAGCGGGCGATGTCAATGATCTTCGAGTTGGGGAAGACCGAGGTGTAGAACTCCGCGGCCTCCTCGGCCGTGGTGTCGAACCACAGGCACGGCGTCGTCTTCGGCATCGCGCGATCCCTCCGTTGCTCCGGCCCGCGGTCCGACCGCGGGGTGTGTCGGCGTTGTCGTCCCTGCTGACCCGCCGAACGCCCGGAACTCATCGGACGGTGCCGCCCCGGTCGGCTACACCCGCCGCGCGGTGAGGTCGCGCACCTCCCGGTAGCGCTCCCTAACCGAGGGCACCGGAGCGGCCTCGATCCGCTCGGTGCCGGTCACCTCCCACGTCGGTGGCTGGTCGCTGCCGGTCAGTGCCCACGCCGCCTGCCGGGCGGCGCCGTCGGCGACGTACTCTCCCGGCGGCGGGACGACGACCGGGCGGCCGAGGACCACCGGGGCGATCCGCCGGACCGCCTCCGACCGTGCCCCTCCGCCGACGAGCAGCACCCGGTCGATGCGGGCGCCCTGCGCCGCGAGCGCGTCCAGCCCGTCCGCGAGCCCGCACAGCAGGCCCTCGACCGCGGCCCTGGCGAGGTGCGCCGGGGCCGCGGTCTCCAGCCGCAGCCCGTGCACGGCACCGGTGGCGTCGGGGCGGTTCGGGGTCCGTTCGCCCTCCAGGTAGGGGACGAGGACGAGACCGGCGGCCCCCGGCGGCGCCTGCAGCGCGAGCCGGGACAGCTCGTCCAGGTCGACCCCGAGCATCCGGGCGGTCGCGTCGAGGACGCGGGCCGCGTTGAGGGTGCACACCAGCGGCAGGTAATTGCCGGTGGCGTCGGCGAACCCGGCGACGGTCCCGCTGGGGTCCCGTGCCGGGACGTCGGTCACCGCGGACACCACCCCTGAGGTCCCGATGGAGACGATGACGTCGCCGGGCAGGGCGCCGACCCCGAGCGCAGCCGCCATGTTGTCCCCGGTGCCCGGAGCGAGGTCGGCCCCGGTGGACAGTCCCGGCACGGCGCTGGTCCCGGCCACCTCGGCGGGGTCGAGCACCCGCGGCAGGTCGGCGTCGTGGCCGAGGGCCGCGAGGAGCAGGTCCCTGCGGTACTCGCCGGTGACCGGCGACCAGTACCCGGTGCCGGAGGCGTCGCCCCGGTCCGTGGTCAGCGCGTCGATCCCGAGCGGGCGGGAGCTGTCCGGGGCGTCGTCGGTGCGCTGCCTCGGGCCTCCGCCGCGCAGCCGCCAGGTCAGCCAGTCGTGCGGCAGGCACACCGCCGCGACCCTGGCCGCCTCGGCCGGCTCGTGCTCGGCGAGCCAGGCGAGCTTGGTGACGGTGAACGAGGCCACCGGGACCAGCCCGACCGCCTCGGCCCACCCCTCGGGGCCGCCGTGGTCCCTGGTCAGCCGCTGGGCCTGGGGCGCCGACCGGGTGTCGTTCCACAGCAGGGCCGGGCGGACGACCTCCCCGTCGGCGTCGAGGACGACCATGCCGTGCTGCTGGGCCCCCACCGCGACGGCCGCGACGTCGTCGAGCCCTCCCGCCGCGGTGACGGCCTCGTACAGGGCCGACCACCAGTGGTCGGGGTGGCACTCGGTGCCGTCGGGGTGTCTCGCTCTCCCCTGGCGGACCAGGGCGCCGGTCACGGCGTCCCTGATCACCACCTTGCACGACTGGGTCGAGGAGTCGACTCCCGCGACCAGCGTCCTGCCTCCCGGTGCGCCCGCCCCGCCGGGCGCACCGCTCCCCTCCGGAGTCATCCCCGAGCGCCCATCAGGTGCTCGACCGCGAGCTGGTCGAGCCGCACGTAGCCGCAGCCCCTGGCACCGGCGGCGTCGGCGTCGAAGTCCTCGAATGCCGAGCGGTCGGCGAGCAGGTCGGCGTAGCTCTCGCCGTCGGCGAGGGTCGGCACCGCGAGTTCGCCGATCCGCGCGGCCGCCATCGCCTCGGCGACCTCCGGGTCGGCCCGGAACGCCTTCGCCCGTTCCTTCAGCAGCAGGTAGGTGCGCATGTTGGCAGCGGCGGACGCCCACACCCCGGTGACGTCCTCGGTGCGCAGCGGCTTGTAGTCGAAGTGCCGGGGGCCGGTGTAGGCGGGGGCGCCGTCCGGGCCGTTCTCCAGCAGGTCGACCAGGAAGAAGGCGTTGAGCAGGTCGCCGTGTCCGAAGATCAGGTCCTGGTCGAACTTGATGCCGCGCTGGCCGTTCAGGTCGATGTGGAAGAGCTTGCCGTGCCACAGCGCCTGGGCGATCCCGTGGACGAAGTTCATCCCGGCCATCTGCTCGTGGCCGACCTCGGGGTTCAGCCCCACCATCTCGCTGTGGTCGAGGCTGGAGATGAAGGCGAGGGCGTGACCGATGGTGGGGAGCAGGATGTCGCCGCGGGGCTCGTTCGGCTTCGGCTCCAGGGCGAAGCGGATCCCGTAACCCCGGTCGACGACGTACTGGGCGAGCAGGTCGAGCCCCTCGCGGTAGCGGTCGAGGGCCACCCGGACGTCCTTCGCCGAGTCGGTCTCGGCGCCCTCCCGCCCGCCCCAGAACACGTAGGTGTGCGCGCCCAGTTCGGCCGCGAGGTCGAGGTTGCGCATCACCTTGCGCAGCGCGTACCGGCGGATCGCGCGGTCGTTGCTGGTGAAGCCGCCGTCCTTGAAGACGGGGTGGGTGAACAGGTTCGTCGTGGCCATCGGGACGACGAGCCCGGTCTCGTCGAGCGCCTTCCGGAAGGCGTCGATGTGCCCGGCCCTCGCCGCGTCGTCCGCGCCGAAGGGCACCAGGTCGTCGTCGTGGAAGGTGACGCCGTACGCCCCGAGCTCGGCCAGTCGGTGCACCGTCTCCACCGGGTCGAGAGCGTCCCGGGTCGGGTTCCCGAAGGGGTCATTGGCCCGCCATCCCACGGTCCACAGACCGAAGGTGAACTTGTCGGCGGGGGTCGGGGCAGGGGTGGCGACCGTCATGGTGACCTCCGGGTCCGCGCGGGGGCACCCACCGTCGGCCGGACGGCTGGCGCCTCGGTCGGGTAGTTCGTTCAGTGGCTAAACTTAAGCGTCCGACGCGGGTCGGTGTCAACGGTGGGAAGCCTGTTGCTGGCTATGATCACGAATGTGCGGTCCCCGCGGTCCGCTCCCGCGCGACAGACCTCGCTGCGGGAGCACAACCTCGCCCTGGTTCTCGGCGAGCTGGCGGATCGCGGCCCCGCGTCGCGAGCGCGGCTCGCCGCGACCACCGGCCTGACCAAGGCCACCGTCTCCCGCCTGGTCGAGACCCTCACCGAGGCGGGCCTGGTCACCGAGCTGGGGCGGGTGAGCGAGCCCGCGCGAGGGGATCGGCGCCACGCCGGCGCTCCGGTCGGCAGGCCGGGGGTTGCGGTCGGGCTGTCCCCCGAGGGGCCGCTGGGTGTCGGGATCGAGATCAACGTCGACTACCTCGCCGGCTGTGCCGTGGATCTCACCGGGACCGTCCGTCACCGTGAGCTGGTGGTCGAGGACCAGCGGGGCTCCGACCTCGCCGCCGTGCTCGACCGGACCGCCGGGGTGCTCGGCCGGGTGCTCGACCGGGCAGCGGCCGACGGTCGCGCCGTCGCCGGGGTCTGCGTCGCGGTGCCAGGGCTCGTCGAGGCCCCGGCGGGACGCGAGCCGCTGCTCCGGCTCGCCCCCAACCTGGCCTGGCGCGACGTCCCCGTCCTGGACGAGCTGCGACGTCGGCTCCGCTCCGGTGCTGCGGGGAAGGGAGCTGACTTCGGCCGGCTCCGGATGACCATGGACAACGAGGCCAACCTCGCCGCGCTGGGAGAGCTGTGGGGCGGGGGGCACACCGTCGACGGCGTCCCGCCGCGCAGCTTCGTGCACGTCTCGGGAGAGATCGGGGTCGGCGCCGGGATCGTCCTCGACGGCAGGTTGTTCCGGGGACGCCGTGGCTTCAGCGGTGAGATCGGCCACCTGCCGGTCCGGCACGACGGCCCCCGGTGCGCCTGCGGGGCCAACGGCTGCCTGGAACGGCTGGCCGGGCAGGAGGCGATCCTCCGCGGCGCCGGCCTCGCCCTCGAACCGAGCACCGCGATCGGCAGCCCCGCCGGATCCGTCGCCGAACTGGTGGCGCGGGCGGAGGCGGGTGACCCGCGGGCCCTCGCCGCGATCGACGGCGCGGCCACCGCGCTCGGGACCGGGATCGCGTCCCTGGTCAACCTGCTCGACCTGGACACCGTGATCCTCGGCGGTCTCTACGCCGCGCTCGCCCCCTGGCTCCGGGAGCCGGTGCGGACCGAGATCGACCGGCGGGTGCTCTCGTCCCGGTGGGCCGCGGTGCGCCTGCTCGTCGGCGGGCTCGCGGGGGAGGCCGCCATGCGCGGGGCGGCGACGTCCGTCGTCCGCCGGGTCATCACCGACCCCGCCGCCTGGCTGGCCGCCGGCGGCTGAGCCGGCCGTCGCCGACCGGGAGCAGCGGACGAGGCTCGGTAGACTCCGCCGGCAGCGCACCTCTCCGCGCATCCCCGCCGCCCGGCGGTCGGGGGCGCTACCCGTCGGGAAGGCACCGGTGGACACGACCCCCCGAAGCAGGGACGGCAGCACGCATGTGACCGACGAGCGGTTCAACACCGTCTCGCACCTGTTCGCCTCGTGCTTCGCCCTGGTGGGCGCCGCGCTGCTGATCTCGCAGGCTGCCGCGCAGGCCGATCCGTGGAAGATCGTCGGACTGAGCGTCTACGGCGTCTCCCTGGTGTCGCTGTTCGTGTTCAGCACCCTGCACCACGGCCTCGACCGGGGGCCACGGCTGAACGAGGTGCTGCGCACCCTCGACTACGACTCGGTCTTCCTCCTGATCGCGGGCACGGTCACCCCGCTGGTGCTGGTGCTCTTCCGCACCACCTACGGCTGGACGGTCTTCGGTGCGGTGTGGGCCATCGCCTCGCTGGGGATCGTGCTGCGCTCGGCGCTACGGCAGCTGCCGAAGTACGTCACGAACACCCTCTACATCGCCCTGGGCTGGCTGCCGGTGCTGCTGGTCGGCGCGGGCGGCTCGCTGCCGGCCGGGGCGTTGGCGCTGATGGCGGCCGGTGGACTGGTCTACACCGCCGGATTCGTGATCTTCGTGGTGGAGAGGCCGAACCCGTGGCCAGGGGTGTTCGGCTTCCACGAGACCTGGCACCTCCTGGTGGTCGTCGCGGCTCTCCTGCACTACCTCCTCATGTACGTCCACGTGCTGCCTGCGTAGCCCCGTCACCGGGTCATGGGGTTGCGGGTGGTGCGTCGTCCGGCTCCGGGGGGAGACCGACCCTGACCCGGAGGGTCGTCACCGCTGCACGGTCGGCCGGCGGGACCGGGGTGCGTCGCTCGCGCCGGGTCTGCTCGGCGTCCAGGAGCAGTTGGCGCGCCTCCTCGGGGTCGTCGTCGAGGCAGGCCGCGGCCAGGCGCTCCAGGATCCCCACCGTGTCCTGGGCGTCGCTCGTCAGGCCGAGGGCCTCGCGGTGGAGACGTTGCGCCTCCCGGGTGTCGCCCCGGCGGAGGGCGAGGCTCCCGAGGGTCCGCAGGGCGAAGGCGACGCCCTGTCCGTACTCCACCTTCCGGCTGATCGTCAGGCCCTGCTCCGCGGCGGAGGCGGCACCCTCGACGTCGCCGAGGGCGAGCAGCGCCTCGGCGAGGTGCGCGAAGGTGAACCCCAGCTGGTGCCGGGCGTCCATGGCCCGGAGCTCGGCGAGCAGCCCCTCGAAGATCTGCCGCGCCCGCTCCGGGTCCCCGGTGTCCAGGGTGATCGACCCGAGGTTCATCGTGGTGGTCGCGACCCCCCTGCGGTCCCCGCGCCGCCGTTTCAGCTCGAGGCTGGCCTGGTAGTGCTCCCGCGCCCGGTCGTAGTCGCAGACGTCCTGGGCGAAGACGCCGAGGTTGTGGTGGACCACCCCGAGGGAGTGCTCGTCGCCGAGGGCCGTCGCGACGTCGAGGGCGATCAGCCAGTTCTGCCGTGCCTCCTCGATCCGGCCCAGCACCCGCAGGGCGTTGCCGAGCAGGATCAGGGTGGAGCAGCGACCCCTGTCGTCGCCGAGCTCGGCCAGGATGGTCTCCGCTCCCCTGGCCATCCGGACCGCCGTCTCCGGCTCGCCGTACTCGTTGGCCGCGATCCCCGCCATGTGCAGGCTCCAGGCCCTGGCCGAGGGCGAGACGGCGGCCTCCGCCGCGGCGGACAGTGTCCGGTAGGCCTCGCCGTAGTCGTCACGGGCGACGAAGAACCGCATCAGACCGCGGACCAGCTCGGCGTCGAGGGTCTCCGGGTGGTGGGTCATGGTCCGTGCCAGGGCGACCCGCACGTTGCCGAGGTCCGGGTCGAGCCAGTCGGCGGCGACCACCCCCGGGGCGGCGTCGATGCTCTGCACCGTCCGCAGCGCGTCGAGGAAGTGGCGGCCGTGGGCGTCCCGGACCGTCTCGCCGTCGGGCTCCGACCCGAGCAGCTCGGCGGCGACCTCGTGCACCGGGTCGAGCATGGCGATCCGCGCCGACCCGGCGTGGTCGGTCATGGTGACCAGGTGCGAGGCGGCGAGGACGGCGAGGGAGGCGTCGGGAGAGAGCAGGGGGCGGTCCGCCGCGGCGGCGACCGTCGCGAGCGCGTCGGGGCTCGCGCCACCGGTGAACGCACCGAGGATCCGGAAGACCTCGCGCGCCTCGGCCGGGAGGTGGTCGATGCCCCAGAGCACCGTCGCCCGCATCGTCTGGTGCCGCTCGGCGACGTCGACCTCGTCCGAGGCCAGGTCCGGCAGCCGGGACACCAGGTCGGCCAGCAGCGTCGCCGGGGCGAGGGTGCGCAGGTGCGCCGCCGCGAGCTCGATCGCCAGCGGCAGGCCGCCCAGCCGGTGACAGAGCCGGACGAGGTCGGTCGCGTTCGCCGGGGTGATCGAGAAGCCGGGCCGGACGGCGGCGGCGCGCTCCACGAGCAGGCACACCGCGGGATTGGTCGCGATCACGGCCGGGTCATGCCCCGAGGTCGTCGCGTCGGTGAGCGGGGGCAGCGGCAGGGGGTCCAGGGGCCACAGGTGCTCGCCGCGGAGCCTCACCGGGACCCTGCTGGTCACCAGGAGCGTCAGCCCCTGGCAGGTGGCGAGGAGGTCGGCGAGGGTCGCCGCGGCGTCCGGGACGTGCTCGAAGCTCTCGGCGAGGAGCAGCCAGCGCGCGCGCCCCATCCGGGCGGCGATGGTCTCCATCGGCCTGCCGCTGGAGCCGCGGATGCCGAGGACCGTCACGATCGCGGTCAGCAGGTCCTGGCCGGAGTCGAGGACCGAGAGGTCGACGGCGTCCACCCGTTCCATGCCGCGGGCCCCGCGCCAGGCGACCTCGGTCGCCAGCCGGGTCTTACCGACCCCGCCGGGCCCGGTGATGCACACCAGTCGCACGCTGCGGGCCCGGACCAGTCTCCCGACGGCTGCGAGGTCGGCGTCCCTCCCGATGATCGACGTCACCGGGGCCGGCACGGTGATCCGCGGAGCGCGGGAGCGCGGCCGGGAGGGAGGAGGGACGGTCCTGGAGAGCCGGTCGAGGCTGCGCGACTGGGCGGGGTCGAGGCGCAGGGCACCGGCGAGAGCCCGGACGGTGTCCCGGTGCGGGCGCCGGGTGACGCCGCGTTCGAGGTCGCTGATCGCGCGGATGCTGACCCCGGAGCGGTCGGCCAGTTCCTCCTGGGACATGGCCCTGGCCAGGCGGAGCTCGGTGAGCATCTCGGCGAGATCCCGGGCGGGGCGGTGGGCCGACGCCGGAGCGGCGGCGTCCGGCTGATCACTGCGTGCCACGGTCCCAGCTCCTCGACGCGTTCTGCTCGTGGCTCGGGTGCGGGTGCCCCGGGCCGGCCCCCGCCCGATGATCAACGATGCGACCTGCGGCCTCGTGGCGGGTGGAGGGACGGTAGCAGATACGCGGTTCGATTCTGCCGGTACTTCTGCCGGTTGCACGTGGTGAACGAGGTGGGGCGTCCGTAGCGTGACCAGCGTCGGGCCCGAACCAGGCAGGGGCTCGCGGACCACGTCATCGGGAGGGGATTTCGATGAACGATCAGTCGCTGCTCGTCCCGTCGCAACGGATGGCGCCGACGGGGGGATCTCGTGCGGGCACGGTGCCGACCCGGGTGGTGACCAGGGCGCCGGGCGGGAGCCGGCGTCCGTCCCGGACCCGGTCGTCGCGGCAGCACGACTCCGCACCGCGGTACGAGTCGCTCGCGGTGACGGGTCCCTGGACGGACTCGCTGCGGGCCAGGTACCTCGCGGACACCTTCGACGGGCTGCGGGTCGGCCACCCGCACGCCGACCTCGACTTCGTCCGGGACCTGCCCGGGCTGCGCTCGGTCGCGGTCGTGGCTCCGGTCGGGGACGACACGGCGGTGACCGGGGTGCGGACCGTGGAGCGGCTGAGCCTGGACGACGGCTGCGGCCTCCGCCTGGAGCTCTCCTCGCTCCCGCGGCTGCGCTTCCTCGACCTCGATGACCGCGACGGGCTGGAGTCCGTCGCCGGCTGCGAGGGGCTGGAGTCGCTGGCGGTGCGCGGACTGCGCCGGGAGTCGATCCCCTGGGCGGGTTCGTCCCCCCTGCTGCGGGCGGTGCATCTCCACGGCACCGGCCAGGAGCTCGACCTCGCGGGACTGGCGACGTGCCCCGGGCTCGGCTGGCTCGACCTCGCCGACGTCCGGGTCGAGACCTTCGAACCCCTGCTGGCGTGCACCGAGCTGGCCTGGGTCAGCCTCCGGAACGTGACCGTCGCCTCGCTGCGGACCCTGCGCGACCTGCCCCGGCTGCGTCGCCTGACGCTCGAGGGACTCCGGCTGGACGGCGGCAGGCCGTGACCGGAGCACCGGCGTGCGCGCCGCGAGGGGTGGGGAGGGCAACGCGTCCGGCCGGGACCGCGACCCAGCGCAGGGCCCGGCCCGAGCCCCGGGGTGGGGATGGGTCATCCTGGCGGGATGAACTCGGGCTCACCGCCGGCCGCGGCGGACGGGGAGGGCCGTGGCGTCCTGCCCTCGCCCGGCGGTGGCACCGTCCCGGAGGCTGACCGGCGGTTCGTCCGCGAGACGACCCGCAGGGGAACCGTGCCCCTGCTGCCCGAGGTGACTCTGCACCTGGCCGACGACCCGATCGCTCTCTGGGAGCGCACCGAGGAGCGCGCCGGGGTCACCGACTCGCCGCCGCCCTTCTGGGCCTTCGCCTGGGCCGGGGGGCAGGCGCTCGCCCGCCACCTGCTGGACGACCCGGCGGTGGTGCGGGGCCGTGCGGTCCTCGACCTCGCGGCCGGATCCGGGCTCGTCGCCGTCGCCGCCGCCCTCTGCGGGGCCGGACCCGTGGTGGCCAACGAGATCGAGCCCCTCGCCGCCGCCGCGATCACGCTTAACGCGGAGGCGAACGGGGTCACCGTGATCCCGGTCCTCGCCGACCTCCTCGACGCCGGCCGCCACGACATCAGCGGCCACGACATCAGCCTCGACGACATCGACGTCGTGCTCGCCGGGGACGTCTGCTACGACCGGCGGATGACCGCGCGGGTGGTGCCGTTCCTCGACCGGATGGCCAGGCGCGGGGCGACGGTCCTCCTCGGCGACCCCGGTCGTGCCTACCTGCCCAGGGAACGACTGGAGGTGCTGACCGGCTACGACGTGCCGGTCACCCGGGAGTTGGAGGACGTCGACGTGCGCAGGACGTCGGTGTGCCGGTTCGTCGCCGGACCCGACTACTCACCGGCGCTCTCGTCGGTCACGCCGCCTGCACGGTAGACGGTGAACCTGCTGGCCGAGCCCACACGGCGGTACCCGAGCCGCTGGTAGACCCCGTTGGACGTGGGGTTGCCGAGGTCGGTGTAGAGCATGCATCGCGTGGCCCCCGCGTCGACGGCGGCCCGGGTGGCCGCGGCGGTCACCGCAGCGCCGTATCCCCGGCGCCGGTCCGCGGGTGGCGTGTACACCGGGCCGATCCGGGCCACCCCCGCCGCCGGGGCGGATCTCCCGGAGAGGCTGACCGGGCGGCCGCCGTCCTCCCAGAGCGTCAGCCTGCCCTCGGTGATCCGTTCCCTGGTCGCCGCGGTGAGGCCGGGCGGCCTCGCCCCGCCCATCGCCTCCACCTCGAACTCGGCGAACCACCGGGTGCACAGCACGGCGTCGGCCATCGTCGCCACCCGGGCCCGACCGAGGACGTGGACGGGTGGGACGAGTTCGTCGAGCACGTAGACGCCCTGGCTCATGCTCAGACGGACGTCCGCACCGGTGAGCCTCCGCCACGCCTCGGCGAAGGCCGTGCTCGCCTCGTCCGGGCCGACCACCTCGGAGAGGGTCCGGTGTTCGCCGGACGGATGCCCGGCCGTCGGGTCCTCGGCTGCCAGGTGCTCGGCCAGTCGCACCGCGGCCGAGGTCGGTATCGGGCCGAGGAAGAGGGGGTGCCCGCGGGTGTGGATGGCGGCACCGGCGACCGAGCCGGAGCCGTCCCGCACCGTGATCCACTGCGTGTCCGTTCCGGTGCTCGCTCCGGCGAGTGCGTGGTCGAGCACGGTCGCGATGACGTTCGCCGTGATCGGGTTGCGGCGCAGCCACGGTCGAACCTCCGCCGCGAAGCCGGAGGCGTCGACGGTGACGGACACGTCCATGCCCTCACTGTGCCCGCCGCCGGGTCCGCACGTCGACGGCTTTCCGGACCCCGCTGCCGGACCCGCGAGGGACCCAGCCGTCGGCACGGACCCGTGAGGGGCTCCCCCCGGCAACGGGCCCGCGAGGGACCCAGCCGTCGGCACGGACCCGCGAAGGGCTCCCCCCGGCAACGGACCCGCGAGCGACTCCGCCGGCTCTGCGGCGACCCACGACCACCTGGCTGTTGCAAATGGAAAATCAGACTTTACAGATAAGAAGATCACTCTTACTATACAGAGATGACTGATGATCTGAGTTCGATCCTGCGCCGGGTCTCCGCTGGGGAGCTCTCCCCCGAGGAGGCCCTTCCCCTCATCGACAGTCGGACCGGCCGGAAGGACCGGTTCGCCCAGCCGCCCCCGCAGGTCGCCTACCCGCAGGACGACGTACCGGGCTCGCCCGGCGTCGCGGGCTCGGCGCAGGACCGGCAGTCCCCGCAGGACACCGTCCGCGCGGACTCCGTCCGGGTGCTCGGGGCCTACCGCTCCATCGACGTCGTGTCCGACCCGAACGTGGTCGAGGCCTTCGTCTCGGGGCATCACTCGGCCCGGCGGGAGGGGACCACCCTGGTCATCACCGCCCCCGACATCCCGCCGGAGGCCGCCGTCGAGGGAGACCGGAACGGCCCGTTCTCGTTCTCGTCGCTCCCGCGCAGCCTGGCCTGGGTGCGTGCCCTCCGTGACCAGCACCTCGTGGTGCGGGTGCACCCCCGGCTCCACCTGGAGCTGGACGTGTCCGGAACCAAGGTCCGGGTGGCCCGGTGCGCGGCGGGCGCGAGGCTCCGGGTGATCGCCTGTTCGCTGGAGCTGGAGGAGGTCGCCGGTCGGCTGGACGTGAACGCGACCGCGTCCTCGGTCACCGGGTCGATCGCCCCTGCCGACTCCTCCCGCCTGAGCTGCGAGTGCTCCTCGGCACGGCTGACCGTGCCACCGGAGGCCGACCTCCGGATCCGGGCGCGGAACCGGATGAGCAAGGTCGTCCTGCCGGGAGGCAGGAGTGCGCCGGGAGGGCTCGAGCCGGAGTTCAGCGAGGCCGTGCTGGGCTCGGGCCGCGATCACCTGGAGGTCGAGGCGCTGATGAGCTCCGTCGTCGTCGCCACCCGGTCGTGAACCGCCCGCCGGGCGCTGATCCGCGGTCGGGCGGCGAGGGAGGCGGTGGCCGGTCGGGGAGGGACGGGCGGATAGCGTCGCCACCGTGACCAGCTACCGCCCTCCCCGCGACTGCCCGGTGTGCGCCGACCGGTTGCAGGTGACCCAGCTCGGCTGCCCGACCTGCGGAACCGGGTTGACGGGACGGTTCCGGTCCTGCGAGTTCTGCGGGCTGGACGATGTCGAGCGGGACGTCCTCCGGGTGTTCCTCGCCTCGCGGGGGAACATGAAGGAGCTGGAACGTCACCTCGGGGTGAGCTATCCGACGGCGCGGGCGAGGTTCGACGAGCTGCTGCGGAAGCTGGGCCTGCATGCGGAACAGGAGGAGCGACCCGCCGACCAGCGGAAGGCGTCCTCCGCCGAGGCTGCTGAGCGCCTGGCGACCCTCCAGGCCGTGGCCAGCGGTGAGCTGGACGTCGAGACGGCCCGGCTCCGGCTCGGTGTCGAGCCCGAGTGATCGCACATCGCCCCGTCAGCGGGTGAACAGCCGGACGGCGGCGTCCTCGACCTCCTGGTACTGGCGACCGGCCGCGGCGAGGGCCTTCTGGATGTCGTCGAGGCTGGCCCTGACCTGTGCCTGCGTGGTTCGCCACTCACCGACGACCCGCTGGAAGGACACCGCGGCCCGGCCGGTCCAGCAGGACTGGAGCTCGGTCAGGCAGTGCATCATCCGGTCCACCTCCGCGGTGATCTGCACCGCTGCCGTCTGCACCGCGGCGCTGCCCTGAGCCACCCGCGCGCTGTCGACCTCGTACCTCATGCGTCCCTCCCCGACGTCCCGGCGCCCCCTGAGGACGCCGTCCGCCGGTCAGCCTCGCAGCGGGAGACGCATGACGGCCGGTCCCGTCCCGAAGCTGGGGACGGGACCGGCCGTCCACAGGCACTCGACTGTTGATCACTGCCGGTGCCCTCCGGGTGCCCGGCGGTCAGTCCGGCGAGGCGAAGCCGATGACGTGCTTCCGGCCGCTGTCGCTCGTCGACGCGAACGGGTTGGTCCAGTGACCGTCGTAGACGACCCGGTCGCCCCAGTTCCCGTGGATGAGCTTGACCCGCCAGCCGTCGGTCGCCACCACGACCCCGACGTGTCCGTTGATCCCGTCGGTCTGGTGGCTGTAGACGATGACGTCGCCTATCCGGGGCTTCCGAGTGCCTTTGATCGACTTGAAGGTCACCCTCCACTCGTCCCTGAAGTCGTCGGTGTAGGAGGAGTTGTACTTCGCCGCCCCGGGGACGCCGGCCTTCCACCAGACCCACCAGGCGAAGTCCGAGCACCAGGGGTGGCAGAGGTCGGGAGCGTAGAACGTGTTGGTGTACTTGCTGCAGTTGTTCCACCGCTCCCGGTACCCGCTGCGGTACTGGTCCCAGGCCACCTTGACGATCCGCTTGCGCAGTGCCTTGGTCTTCTCGTAGCTCTTCGGCAGGGTGCGCACCGCGGAGTGCCGGAAGTTGTTGAGCCGCTTGATGGCGTTGATCCCGCAGTTCACCCGCTCCCTGCCGAGGCCGTTCCAGACCCGCACCTCGAGTTCGTCGAAGTGCGCGAACGACGGCGTCCAGGTCCGTTGCCCCGAGCGTGACGTCCCGGCTCCGGTCGACACCGCCGCCACGTGGCTACCGCCGAAGAAGTCCCGCTTGAGTGAAGGAGCCGCCCCGTTGAAGTCGAGTCCGATGATCCGGATGACGACGGACCGGCCGTCGCGCCGCTGGTCACTGACCCGCCAGCGGACGGTCGCCTTCCGCTCGGACTCCCAGCCGACGGTCACGTCGACGTATCCCGCGCGGTCGCAGGTCCAGTGCCGCATGTGCTCGATCCTGGCTCGCGAGGTCGTCAGCTCAGCGGGGGCCGCCACGGCGGTGGAGGCGGCGGCTGGTGCCGGGGTGGTGGCCCGCGCCGGGGACGCGGCGTTGGCCGGGACGACGACGGGCAGGGCCAGCGCCAGGCTGGTGAGGATCGCGACGCGGGTAGGTCGCACGGCCGCCTCCCGAGCGGTGATGGTCGTCAGGGAGCTCACGCCATGTGATTACAGATGGTGAGCGAGTCAATCCAATCAGTAGTTGAGCATGAAAGGATGACGCGCCACGCGGACCACGGGCGGACGCGTGCGCCAGGTCGCGCCCCGCGCGCATCGCAGCACCCCGCGGGCATCGGCCCTGCCCGCCACGCCTCGGCCCGCGGGCATCGGCCCTGCCCGCCACGCCTCGGCCCGCGGGCATCGGCCCTGCCCGCCACGTCGTATCCCGGGCAGCAGAAAGATCTTGGTGGATCCGGCCCGTAGGAGGTGCCGGATCCACCAAGATCTTGATTCAGAGTGGCCTGCCCGGGGGCTGTGGCTCCCCGCCGGCTCGGTGGCCGGGAGGAACGGCTGCCCGGGATCAGTTCTGCTGTTGCGGCTGGGAGCCGAGGGTCACCGTGATGTCCCGGGCCTTGCCGTCCCGGACGACGGAGAGGGCGACGCTCTGGTCCGGCAGTCGCTCGCGGAGCTGGGCGACGAGGGACTGGGTCCCGTTGACCGCCTCGCCGTCGACGGCGATGACGGCGTCGTCCTTGCGCAGCCCTGCCTTGTCCGCCGGGGAGTCGTCGACGACCTTGGCGACCCCTGCCGCCAGTCGCCGTGTGCCGTCCACCTCGACCGAGGTGTCGGTGAGCTGCACCCCGAGCCACGGGTGCTGGGCCTTGCCGTCCTTCACCAACTGGCCGGTGACGTTCTTGACCTCGTTGGCCGGGATGGCGAACCCGAGACCGATGCTCCCGGACTGGCCACCGAAGGACGAGCCGAGTGTGGCGATCGAGGAGTTGATGCCGATGACCCGGCCCTGCGCGTCGACGAGGGCGCCGCCGCTGTTGCCGGGGTTGATGGCGGCGTCGGTCTGGATGGCGTTGGTGACCACCGGCTCCGAGGTCGACTGTTGCGGGCCGAACAGGCCGAACGGGTCGAACTGGTCCTGTCCCTGGTTCCGCTCCTGCTGCTGGGTCGTCACCGGGCGGTCCACGGCGCTGACGATGCCGGTGGTCATCGTCCCGGCGAGGCCGAGCGGGTTGCCGGCCACCATGACCGGGTCCCCGACCTCGACGGCGGAGGAGTCACCGAAGACGGCAGGCTTCAGATCGTCCGGGGCGTCCTCCATCTGGATCACGGCGAGGTCGGTCTGCGGGTCGGTGCCCACGACCTTCGCGGCATACCCGCGACCGTCGTTGAGGATGACACCGAGCCGGCCGTCCTCGGCGACCACGTGGTAGTTCGTGATGATCCGACCCTCCTTGTCGAGGATCACTCCGGAGCCCTGCCCGCCGCTCTGCAGCTGGACCGAGACCACGCTCGGCTCGATGGCGGTCGCGACGGCCTTCCAGTCCGGGGCGGCGTTGCTGGAGCTCGTCACCGGGGCCTGGACGTTCCGGTCGGGAGCCCGGGACACGGTCGACGCCGGGGTGTCGTCGTCGAGGACGACGAACGCCGTCGCGGTGAGGGCGCTGGCCGCGAGCGCCGCGGCTGCGGCGACGCCGATGACCCCGAGCCAGCCCGGACCCCGCGGCGAGCGGGCAGGTTGCTGCTGCTCGGGCGACGGAGGCGGCCAGCCCGGTACCGGGGTGGTGGCGGTGGGGTAGGGGGTGCCCGAGATCGGTGCGGTCTCCCGCATCGGGTCATGGCCCTGTACGGCAGGCCGGTCCTGGCCCTGCGCGGGATCGGGAGGGGTGGCCGCGGGCTGAGCCGTGGGCCCGGTTGCCGTGGGCTGAGCCGTGGGCCCGGTTGCCGTGGGCTGAGCCGTGGGCCCGGTTGCCGTGGGCTGGCCGGGAACGTTCACCGGATGGTTCTCGGCAACGGGCTGCGCGGAGACGGGCTGGGTTGCCGGCGGCTGGTCGGGGGCCGGGGCCGGCTGGTGGGCCGCCGGCTCCCCTGTGCCACCCTGCGGGGTACCCGCGGACGGGTTCCACCGGAGCCGCCACTCCTCGTAGCGGGAGTCGGTGGGCTGGGACATCGAGGTCACCTCCGGGAAGGGCTGTCTGTGGTCAGTCAAGGACACCGCCCTGAAGCCATCCTTCACGAAACCTGAAAACTGCCTGGGAGTTCGTTGATCGTGTCGGTGGTGGGCGGGGAGAGACCCGGCAGTTCGATGCGGAAGGTGGCTCCACGGCCGGGAGCGCTGCTCGCGGTGACCCGACCGCCGTGCGCGGTGACGACCGCCGCCACGATCGACAGTCCGAGCCCCGACCCTCCGCCCTGCCCTCTCCTGCGCGAGGCGTCCACTCGGTAGAAGCGTTCGAACACCCGCCCGGCCTGTTCCTCCGTCAGTCCGGGACCCTCGTCCCTGACCTCCAGGATCGCCGTCATCGTCGTCGCCGTCCCCTGCGAGCTCGTCTCGACCCCGACGCCGACCTCGACCGGCGTCCCCGCCGGGGTGTGTCGCAGGGCGTTGCTCAGGAGGTTCGCGACGACCTGGCGCAGCCGGTCCTCGTCGCCGGTCACCCAGGCGGGGACCGGCCCGGTGCCCGGGGCCAGCCCGGTGAGTCGTACCGGTCGGCCCGGGTCCAGTCCTCCGGCGTCGTGGACGGCGTCCCCGGCGAGCACGGCGAGGTCGACGGGCTCCCTTCGGGCGGGGCGCTGTTCGTCGAGCCGGGCCAGCACGAGCAGGTCCTCGACGAGACCGCCCATCCTCGCGGCCTCCTCCTCGATCCGCCGCATGGTGCGGGCGACGTCCTCGGCGGGTACCGCCCCCTGCCGGTACAGCTCCGCGAACCCGCGGATGGTGGCCAACGGGGTGCGCAGTTCGTGCGAGGCGTCGGAGGCGAACCGGCGGGTCCTGGCCTCGGATGCCTCCCGGGCCCGGAACGCCGACTCGACCTGGGTGAGCATGCTGTTGAGCGCTGAGGTGAGACTCCCGACCTCGGTGCCTGCGGGATGCTCCGGCACCCGCCGGGACAGGTCGCCGGCTGCGATGGCGGCCGCGGTGCGCTCGACCGCGGTCAGGTGGGCGAACGACCTGCGGATGGCGAACCAGCCCAGCCCGGCGCAGGTGCCCGTCGCGAGCAGACCGAGGAACAACAGGATCACCCGCAACCGGGACAGCGCCGCCTCGATCGGTTCCAGTGGGGTGGCGACCGCCACGCTGCCGGGGCTCTTGTCGCTGACGATCGGGAACACGACGGCCCGCCAGCCGTGCCGGCCGTCGACCGACCGGAGGTCGAACGGCTTGCCCCTCCGTTCGCTCGCCTGTTCCTGGCTGAGTACGGGGAACTCCGGGAACCCCTCCGCTTCCTCCGCGGAGCCGGGCCGGGGCATGAGCCGGGGCTCTGACCCCTCGAAGGCGATGAGGACGACGTAGTCGGTCAGCGGCAGCGGCTGGTTGAGGAACATCCAGTCCTCGGACTCCCAGTTCAGCACCAGGTTGGCCACCGGGTACCCGGTCCGGGTCAGCTCACGGTCGGCGCGCTCGGTGAGGTAGTCGCGCAGTGCTGCCTGGACCCCCCAGCCGACGACGCCGAGAGCGACGGTCAGCAGGGCGAGCAGGATGGCCAGCAGCCGGACCCGCAGCGGGACTCCCTGCGCCCACCGGCTGACCCGCTCGGCGGCCGGGCCGGGTGACCAGGGGATCGGGCGCCGTCCGGTTCCCGCGCGTCCGCCGGGAGTCCGGCCCGTCACCCGGTGGAGGACGGCGGACAGGTGCCGCGGCACGTCCCCGGATCCGCCGGGGCGAGGACCCTTGCCGGGCACTGCGATCACAGCTCCGGCGGCAGGCGCAGCACGTAGCCGACGCCCCGCTTGGTGTGCAGCAGCGGCGGGTCGATCTGGTCGATCTTCCGGCGCAGGTAGGAGATGTAGGACTCGACGATGCCGGCCTCGCCGTGGAAGTCGTAGGCCCACACGTGGTCGAGGATCTGCGCCTTCGACAGCACCCGGTTCGGGTTGAGCATGAGGTAGCGCAGCAGCTTGAACTCCGTCGGCGACAGGTCGACGAGCCTGCCGGCCCGGTGGACCTCGTGCGAGTCCTCGTCGAGCTCCAGGTCGTGGAAGACCAGGCGCCCGGAGTCCGGTTCGCCGGCGACGCCGGTGCGCCGGAGCACGGCGCGGATCCGGGCGACGATCTCCTCCAGGCTGAACGGCTTGGTGACGTAGTCGTCCCCGCCGACGGTGAGGCCGGTCACCTTGTCCGCGGTGTCGTCCCTTGCGGTGAGGAAGACGATCGGCATCTGCCGGCCGCGCTCGCGCAGCCGCCGGGTCACCGTGAAGCCGTCGAGGTCGGGGAGCATCACGTCGAGCACGACCAGGTCCGGCCGGTGCTGCTCGGCCAGCCGCAGCGCCTCCGCGCCGTCGGCGGCCGGGAACACCTCGAACCCGGCGAAGCGCAGGCTGGCGGTGAGCAGCTCACGGATGCCCGGCTCGTCGTC
>JAAYAH010000248.1 GCA_012719445.1 Actinomycetales bacterium
CTGATGAACACCACACGACGACCCTAGAACCCCCGCCTAGTGCGTGAAACCAACAACAACGACGGACATCACCGCAGGTCAACGCGATCCGATCTCGGCGACGGTAAGGCCGTGAGCAAACTCAGGCCAGACACGCGAGAGGGGGCATCGAGGAACCGGCGGACGACGTGAGGCGAGCCGTCAGGGCGCACCGGACCTCGTCGACACCGGGCTCGTACCCCGACCCTCGATACCGCCCGGCAAGTCCTCACCCACGCTGCCAGGCCGGCCGATCGCTTTCGTTCGTCGTCACGGGACAGGAGCGGGGCTGTCGCTCCGCCGTCCTGACCATCAGCCACCAGATCATCGCCAGGGCCGCGACGGCAAGGAGCGCGAACCCGTTCTGCGCCGTGCGACCGATCCAGCGCGGGAGGTCACCCTCCAGCATCGACAGTCCGAGCCACGGCAGCCGGGCCCACAGCGCGGCGGACAGGACCGTCGCGGCGGCAACACCCTGCCAGCGCCGCCCGTCGCCGAGCAGGACAGCGACGACGACGACGCACCAGTGGTAGTGGTGCACCCAGGACACCGGCGACACCAGCAGAGCGACCAGCCCGACGACGGCCACCACGGCGACGGGCTCGCCCAGCCGGTCCAGCCTGGCCGACAGCCAGAAGCCCGCCCCGCCGACCAGCACGACCAGGACCAGCCACAGCACCGTGCCCAGACCCGGGTCACCGGGCCAGACCCGTAACAGCACCCCGCGCAGCGACTGGTTCGACGTCCCGGCGTTGGGTCCCAACCGCTCGGGATCCAGGAGGGCATCGGTCCAGAACCGGGCTGATGCCGCGGGCAACAGCAGAGCCGTCACCAGGGTCACCCCGGCCGCGGTCCCGACAGAGATCGCCAGGGTGCGCCAACGCCTGGCGACCGCCCAGTGCACCCAGAACGCCGCCGGGGTGAGCTTGACCGCCGCGGCGAGCCCGACCAGGACGCCCCGCGGCATCCGGAGACCTCCCTCAGGGACCCGGCGAGCGACATCGGCGAGGCACAGAGCCACCACCACGGCGTTCACCTGGCCGAACCGGATGCCCTCCAGCACCGGCATCGTGAGCACCCCGCACGAGGCCAGCAGCCCCTGGACCAGACCCCGCCGGTCTCCGAACCGGTCGAGGAACGGCCGGAACGCCATCCCGACGGTGACCCAGAGCAGGACCAGTTGCAGCACCGTCCACGCCCACCCGACGGCGGTGAACGACCCGATCGCCAGCGGCAGCCCGACCAGGGCGGCGAAGGGCGGGTAGGTGAAGGGCAGGAACTGCGGCGGCGGGGTCCGCACGTCGTACAGCGGGAACCCGCTGACCAGGGCCCTGGCCGCCTCCCGGTACACCTCCAGGTCGACCTGCCAGATCTCCACGGGGTACCGGATGAGGTAGTGCCGGACCACCGGGATCGCCGTGACCACGAGGATCGTCACCCCGAGCGCTCGCAGCAGCGTTGCGCGGGAGGGGGCGACGATCACCTCCCCATTCTCGCGGTCGCTGGTCTGCCCGCTTCGCCCGCCCTCACCGCACCGGCGCTCGCCGCCCACACCGCACCTCGACCACCGCCTCGACGGACCGGGTGTGACCGCCGGGGAGGAGTCGACACGACAGCGGACCGCGAGAGGAGCCGAACACGCGTCGACTCCTCCCCGGCGGTCCCGGCGGCAACCCCGGCAGGCGCCACACGCGTCGA
>JAAYAH010000249.1 GCA_012719445.1 Actinomycetales bacterium
ATATCAAACTCGACCCCCGCCGCCGCGAACGCCTCCGACAAATACTTCCGATCCGCCGTCTCCCACCGCGCCGACGACGCCGAATCCGGCAGGATCACCCCCACCTTCCCGGCAGGCTTGGCAGCGGTCGACGCGGAGCCGCCGTCCCCTCCGTCGTCGTCTCCGCATGCTCCGAGAGTCAACGTCATCGCCACCACGGTGAACGCGACGCCCCACTTGTAGCTACGCATTGTCCTGCCCTCCGGAATCCGGCCGGTCACGGCGCCGATGCCCGGGTCGCTCCACGAGCGGGGTCACTGATCCGGGCTGGTGCGCCGCAACGTAGGGCACCGAGAATCACGGGCAGGGCATCTGTTCATAAAGGTCTCGGCCACGGTCGACGCAAAGGTTTCGGTCCGCGGCCGGCCACGGGACCGAACGCCGACCCGACGAGCAACCACCGAGGAGGAACGGCCCCCGTCGACGTCCGGGCGGTCAGCCCACGGCGTCTCCCGCGACGGCCAACCGGCTGTGGATCTCGGTGGCGTACTGGTCCGCGGCGAGCCCGACCACGAGATGCCAGGTGCGCTCCCCCACCCTGATCGCGCCGGACACCCCAGCCACGGTGAGCCCCTCGGTGTCGACCACGGCGTCGTCCCGGACGACGACGCGCAGCCGGGTGGTCGCGGCGGTGTCGACGCTCACCAGGTTCCCGGGCCCGCCGAGCGCCGCCACCCAGTCCCTGGCCCGCTGCGGAGCACGGGGATCCCGCTGCCCCGGCTGCGGGACGGACTGCCGCAGGCCGCCGGTCACCGGTTCCCGCACCGGGGCCGGCTCCGCGTCGTCCCCCGCGGTGCGGAGGTACTCCTCCATGTCGGTCTTGAGGCCCTCCGACCTGGTCCCGAAGATCACCTGAAGGTTGCTGCCGATCTGCAGGACCCCGACCGCACCGAGCGCCCTGAGCCTGCCCTGGTCCACCCGGCTGACATCGTCCACCTCGACCCGCAGCCGGGTGATGCAGGCGTCCAGGTCGCTGATGTTGCTCCTGCCGCCGAACGCGAGCACGAGCTGACGGGCATGCTCGGCGACCGGGCCGCCACCGACCGCACCGGCCTCGCCGTCGACGTCGCCGTCCGCGTCGGAGCGGGCCTCACGGCCGGGAGTCGGCAGGTTCCGCCAGCGGATCAGCCAGGTGAAGACCCCGTAGTAGAGCCCGAAGTACACCGGCCCGAGCAGGAGCACCAGCCACGGTCTGCTGCCGTTGGCGTAGAACAGGCCGTAGTCGATCGCCCCCTGCGAGAACGTGTACCCCAGCCGTCCGTCGGCCAGGTACATGAGCGGGAAGGCCAGTCCCGCCAGGATCACGTGGGCGACGAAGAGGATCGGCGCGACGAACAGGAAGGAGAACTCCACCGGCTCGGTGATCCCGGTGAGGAACGAGGTCAGGCCGGCCGAGACCATGATCGACCCCACCCTGGCCCTGTGCTCCGGCCGGGCGGCCCGCCAGATGGCCAGCCCCGCGCCGGGCAGGCCGAACATCTTGAACAGGAAGCCGCCACCGAGCACCCCCGACTCGGGGTGTCCCCTGAAGAAGCAGGTCAGGATGCCCTGGCAGTCCTGCCAGCCGCCCACGTTCAGGGTGTAGAAGAACGGCGCGTTCCAGATGTGGTGCAGCCCGAAGGGCAGCAGCGCCCGCTCGACCACCCCGTAGACCGTCACCGCGACTGAGGTGTTGGCGCGCAGCAGGTCGTTCGCCCCGTTGTCGATCAACTCGCCGATCGGTGGCCAGACGAAGGCCAGGACCAGGCCGACGGCGATCGCGGCGAACCCGGTGACGATCGGCACGAACCGCTTGCCCGCGAAGAACCCGAGGTAGGCCGGGAGCGAGATCCGGAAGAACCGGTTGAACAGCAGGCCGGCGGCGATCCCGATGATGATCCCGCCGAACACGCCGGTGTTCAGGGTCGCCTGCCCGAGGATCGTCGCCGTCTCGATCCCCCGCGCGGCCGCGACGACGCCCATCGTGCCGTTCATCACCAGGTACCCGATGGTCGCGGCCAGCGCGGAGACCCCGTCGTTGCGGGTCAGGCCGAGCGCGACCCCGATGGCGAAGATCAGCGGCAGCGCCCCGAAGATCGGGTCACCGGAACCCTGGAGCACCTGGAGGAAGACGAAGACCGGGCGGGCGACGATGCCCGCGGCGACCGGGTCGCCGACAGCCCCCGGCACGGCGCAGGCGACCCGGACCCCCTCGAGCACGCAGACCCCCACCTCGGTGGCCTTCTGCTGCAGGCCGCCGACGAAGGCTCCGCCCACCCCGAGCAGGATCCCCGCCACGGGCAGCACGGCGACCGGCAGCATCAGGGACTTCCCGAGCTTCTGCAGGAAGCCGAAGGCCCCGCCGTGCCCGCCGGACCTCTCTCGCCGCCCCGGCGCGGTGCCCGACCCTGCCGCGGTCCCCTGCGACGTCACGGCAGTTCCTCCTCGTCGACGGCGGGGACCAGCGCCCGGACGGCCGCCGCGCTGTCCTCGATCAGCGCGCACTCCACCAGGGACCGGCACTCGTCGAGGGACAGGGTCCGGATCCGCGCCTTGACCGCCGGCACCGCCGGAACCGGGACGCTCAGCTCCCGCACCCCCAGGCCGAGGAGCAGCGGAACGGCCTGCGGGTCGGCCGCGGTCCCGCCGCACACCGCGGCCCGCAACCCGGCGGCCTCGGCGGCGATGACGGTCTGCTCGATCAGGGCCAGCACCGCCGGGTGTACGCCGTCCACCTGCGGGGCGAGGCGGGGGTGACCGCGGTCCATGGCCAACGTGTACTGGGTGAGGTCATTGGTGCCGATCGAGAAGAAGTCCACCTCGGCGGCGAACCGGGCGGCGGTCACGGCGACGGACGGCACCTCGACCATCACCCCGACCGGCACCGGGGGCACCCCCAGCCGCTGTCGCTCCTCCTCGAGCACGGCCCGTGCCGCGCGGTACTCCCCCAGCGTCGCCACCATCGGGAACATGACCTGCACCCGGACCCCGCGCCCCGCGCCGTCCGCAGCCCCCGTGCCCACACCGTCGCCCGAGCCGTCGCCCGAGCCGTCACCCGCGCAGGCCGCGGCGGTGCGCAGGACGGCGCGGAGCTGGGTGCGCAGCACCTCCGGGTGCGCCAGCGACACCCGGATTCCCCGTTCGCCGAGGAACGGGTTCTCCTCCGGCGGGATGTGCAGGGAGGGCAGGGGCTTGTCCCCGCCGACGTCGAGGGTCCTGATCACCAGCGGCTGGCCGGGACGCAGTGCCTCGGCGACCCGGCGGTAGGCGCGGGTCTGCTCGTCCTCGTCGGGGACGGTGCGCCGGCCCAGGAACAGGAACTCCGACCGCAGCAGGCCGATGCCCTCCGCGCCCCGGAGCGACGCGGTGCCCGCGTCGTCGACCCCGGAGATGTTCGCGGTCACCTCGATCCGGTGCCCGTCCCGGGTGATCGCCGGCTCGTCGGCGTGGGCCAGCTCCACCGCCCGTCGCTCGGTACGGCGGGTCTGACGGCGCCAGATCCGCTCGACCTCGACGTCGGCGACGTCGAAGTGCAGGATGCCGGTGCCGCCGTCGATGACCACCCGGGTGCTGTCCGGGATGTCCAGGGCCCGCGCGTCGATCCCGGCGATGGCGGGGATGTCCAGGGACCTGGCCAGGATCGCCACGTGGGACGACGCCCCGCCACGGGTGGTGACGAAGCCGACGACGAGGCTGCGGTCCAGCTCGACGGTGTCCGACGGGCTGAGGTCCTCGGCCACGAGGATGGAGTGCGGCGGCATCGGCCCGCGTTCCCCCCGTCGCCCGATGAGCTCCTCCAGCACCCGCTGACCGACGTCCCTGACGTCGGCCGCCCGTGCCGCCAGCACCTGCGAACGCAGGCCCGCGATCCGGTCGGCGAACACCGTGTAGGTCGCCCGCCAGGCGAAGGCGGCGCTCTTGCCCTTGTCGATCGCGCTGGCCGCGAGGTCGAGCAGGTCGGGATCGTTGAGGATCTCCCGGTGAGCCCCGAAGATCGCGGCCTTGTCGACGTCCAGTTCCAACCGCAGCCGGTTCTCCAGCGCCCACAGCTGGGTCTGGGCCCGGTCGATCGCGTCGTTGAGCCGGCGACGTTCGGCGTGCCGGTCCCCGGCCTGTTCGGCGACCTCGATGTCCTCCGGCCGGAGCTGCACCACCGTTCCCACCGCCAGGCCCGGTGACACCGCCGCGCCGCGCAGCTCCCGGCCCCGGTCCCGGCCCCGGTCCCGGCCCGGGTCGCGGTCCCTGCTGCTGCCCGGGGCTCGGTCCCCGGCGCGATCGCCGGCGGGCTCGGTGCCGTCGTCGCCCTGCCGCGGGGGCTCTCCCCCGGCATCCGGCTCCGCGCCGCCGGGGTCACCGAGGTCCTCGCCGCCCAGCCCGGCGGCGATCGCCGCGGAGAGCACCTGAGCGGTCTGCTCGGCGTCCGGGCCGGACGCGACGACCCTGACCTTCGCCCCGTGGCCGACGTCGAGCCCCATGATCGCGATGATCGACTTGGCGTTGGCCTGAACGTCGTCGTGGACCAGCCACACCTCGCTGCGGAACTGCCGCGCCTGGCGGACGAGGGTGGCCGCGGGTCGGGCGTGCAGGCCCGCGGCGTTGGTCACCAGGACCGCGGGCGAGGTGATGCGCCGGGTGGAGGGCTCCGGGAGCCGGTTGCCGGTGGGGTCGCCGCCGTCGTACCCGGGCAGGTCGGTTCCGTCGTCCCCCTCCTCGGCGCCCGTCAGTTCGACCTGGGCCACCGGGTCACCCACCGCGACCCGACCGGTCCGGGGGGTGAGCCGGCCGGTCCTGCCGGAGGTGGCGACCACGACCTGGGTGAGCAGGCTCTTGGCGTGGGTCGCCAGATGGTCCAGGTCGAAGGTGATCAGGAGATCGCCCGACCGCACCTGGTCGCCCACCCGGACGTGGGTGGTGAACCCCTGCCCCCGCAGGTGGACGGTGTCCAGCCCGATGTGCAGCAGGATCTCCATGCCCTCCCGGGTCCGGACGGTCAGGGCGTGCGCGGAGGGGTGCAACTGCACGACCTCCCCGTCGACGGGGGCGTGCAGGCGGCCGTCGAGGGGGTCGACGCAGACGCCCTCGCCGACCATCTTCTGGGCGAAGACCGGGTCGGGCACGGTCTCCATCGGCACCATCACCCCGTCAATCGGGGCATACAAGGTGATTCTTCCCTTTATGGGCCTCAGGTTCGACCGAGACATGAGCTCTCCTTCTCGGCGCAATGACTGCCACCGGTCCATATCGAGAACGAGAACAACGCCCCCACACCTCGGAATCGACGTCCGGCCGTATTGGTCCACCCGTCGGCGGGTTCTGGCCATATCGGGTTATCGCCATGGTGGTCCACCAGCCGGAAGAACCACGGCAGCGCCGTTTCCTCCGCCGCGTGTCCCGGCACCGAGGATAATGACCGGGTGCGTCGACTGGAGCGCGCCAACCGCCTCGGCCTGCGGTTCGCGCTGCTCCGCAGCAGGCGCCTGCTGGCTGCCTACGAGGGTCTCGTCATGCACCTCGACGATCCGGGCGTGGTGGTCGTCGACGCCGGGGGCCGGGTCCGGGTGTGGAACGACGGCGCGACGAGGATGCTCGGCCGGTCCGTGCCGGTCGGGACACCGCTGGCGCGCGCCGTCGAGGACCCGGTGGTCGCCAGGATCCTGCTCGGAGCCGACGCCGGGGGCGTCTCCGAGGTCGTGGCCGGCAGGACCCTGCACGCCGAGAGGCTCGCCCTCGGTGGGCGTGGCCGGAGCCTCGGCCGGGTGACGCTGGTCCGGGACCGCACCGAGGAGCTCCGGCTGGCGACCAGCCTCGACGCCGAACGCGACTCCGCCCTGGCGCTGCGGGCCCGCATCCACGAGGCGGACAACCGGCTGCACACCGTCGTCTCCCTGGTCGAACTGGGCCACGTCGGCCAGGCCGTCGACTTCGCCACCGCGACGCTGGCCCGCAGCACGGAGTGGCACGAGTCGATCCAGTCCACCGTCGCCGACCCGGTCCTTGCGGCCCTGCTGCTGGGCAAAGCGGTCACCGCGGACGAGGCGAGGGTTGCCCTGCACGTCGACCCGGCGACAACCATGCCCTCGACCGGGCTGCCCTCCCAGGACCTGGTCCTGCTCCTGGGCAACCTCATCGACAACGCCATCGACGCCGCCGCGGCCACGCCGCCGCCCCGGTGGGTGCACGTGCTCGCGCGGACCACCCCGGAACGGGTGCGGCTGGAGGTGTCGGACTCGGGTCCGGGACTCGCCCCGGCCATGGTCCGGCAGGCGTTCGCCCCCGGCTGGACGACGAAGGGCCGGAGCCCCTCCGTGACGGCGCACGGTCAGGGGCTCGGCCTCTCCCTCGTCGAGGCCGCCGTCGGGCGGCTCGGCGGCACCGTCTCGGTCGAGCGGTGGATCGGAGCCCGCTTCGTCGTCGAGATCCCGCTGACCGCCGACGCGGTCCCGGCCGCGGCGGAGGTGACCCTCCGGTGATCGGCGTCCTCGTGGTGGACGACCAGCCGATGGTCGCCAGGGTCCAGGCGGAGATGGTGGACCGCGTCGACGGCTTCCGCACCGTCGCCGTCGTCCACGACGGCAACGCGGCCCTGGTCCGGGTGCACCAGGGAGACGTCGACCTCGTGCTGCTCGACCTGTCCATGCCCGGCATGGGCGGCCTGGAGGTGTGCCGCCGACTGCACGCCCTCCCGGACGCCCCGGACGTCATCGTGGTCACGGCGGTCCGGGACATGGCCGCCGTGCACACCGCGGTCCGGCACGGGGCCGTGCTCTACCTGGTCAAACCGTTCACCTTCACCACGCTCCGGGAACGGCTGATGCAGTACGCGACGTTCCGCCGCACGGCGACCGAGCGCCGGAGCGTCGACCAACGGGAGATCGACGAGGCGCTGGCGGCCCTGCGGACCCCGGTGTCCACCACCTCGGTCCCGAAGACGCTGTCCCCGGAGAGCCTGGACGCCGTGCGCGCTGCACTGGCCGACGAGCCGGCCGGGTTGACCGCGGCCGAGACCGCCGAGCGGACGGGCATGGCCAGGGTGACCGCCCGCCGCTACCTCGACCACCTGACGGTGTCGGGGGTCTGCCTGCGTGAGCCGGTGTACGGGCGGACCGGCCGGCCGCTGCTGCGGTACCGCCTCCGCTGAGCACCACGCGGAGCGACGGCGTACCCCCACCGTCCGGCGATCACGCCGGCTGTGGCGACAGCCTTCCGTGACGGTTGACCATCACCTCCCGTGCGACCGCCACCCCGCTCGCGAGACCGCGGCCGTCACGCCGCTCTCACGACACGGATGACGGCACGATCGCGGAACCCCATCCCGTGCACGGCATCGGTCAGCGCCGCAAGAATCCACCCGATGGAGGCGGGTGACCACTCGGGAGCCCTGATCACCATCCTGCGGGTCGCGGGTGCCGTCAGCTCCCCGCCTGCATGCTCGGAGGAACCGGCCCACGACCACCGCAGGGAGACTGCCCAGCTCAGGAAGATGCTGTAGAGGTCCTGACGGTACTCGTCCGACTCGGGAACGGGGTCCGGTCGGAACAGCCCGTACGTCTCCACCTCGAGGTCTGCCCCGACCATCATCGCGTCCTGCCCTCCGACCTGTCGGCGCTCGCACGCGGGCCGTCGAGCAGGTCGGCCAGTCCCTCCGGGTACACCGTCTCCCGGGTCGACCGCAGCTCGTCCATGGTCCACCACCGGTGGTCCAGGATGACGCGGCGTTCCACCTCGGTCCACCCGGACACGTCGAGCTCGCCGACCTCGGCGCGGACGACGAAGACGTGCTCGACCTGGTCGTAGAGCACCCCCTCGAACCAGGCCCGGAACCGACGGAGGCGGACGGGCTCCCCGACGTCCTCCAGCAGGACGCCGGTCTCCTCCCTGACCTCCCGCCGCGCCGCCTCGGCCGGGGTCTCCCCGTCCTCGACCTCCCCGCCTGGAGGGAACCACCACGTTTCCGCCTCCGGCCGCCCCGGGTCCCGTCCCCGGAACAACAGGGTGCGCCCGGCGGGATCGATCAGCACCACCCGCGCCGCGAGTCGTGGCACGGCGGTCTCCTCGGGTGCCGTGTCGCCCGTCGGTTCGCCGCCCACGACCGGCATCCTGTCACCGGCTGCCCTCGGTCGATCGCTCCTGCCACCTGCCCCGTTTCGCGAGCCGGTCAGGGGTCAACGGCCGAGGACGGAGCGCAGGAAGGCCAGTGCGGGTCCGGTCTGGGTCGCAGGGAACACCGGGTCACCGTGCAGGGCGCCGGGGAGCAGGGTGCAGGAGCTGGCTGCACCCACCGCGGTGAGCGCCCGGTGGAAGGCCTCGGACTGCTGGTAGGGCACGTAGCAGTCGGAGTCCCCCGCGGCGAGCAGGAACGGCGGGATGCCCTCCGCCCTGCCCAGGTAGTGCGTCGGGCACGCGGACGCGGCGAGCTCTGGCACCGCCGGCACCGGGGCGCCGAGGTAGAGGGACTCGGGCGAGTCGACGACGTCGTGCCGTTGCGGGGAGGTGCACGCGGCCGGGGTGAACTCGGCGAACTGGGCGTCCATCGTGGTGAAGTCGTAGGGGCCGTACCAGCCGACCACCGCCTGCACCGCGCTGGAGACGTCGGCGTTGCCGAGCGAGGGGTCGTCGAGAAACGTGGTCATGGTGCCGGTGACGCCGATCATCGCCGCGAGGTTCGCCCCCGCGGACGCACCCCAGGCGGCGAACCGGTCGGGATCGAGGCCGAACCGGTCGGCGCCGGCCCGGAGGAACCGGACGGCGGCCTTGACGTCCCGGACGGCGGCCGGGAACCGCGCCTCGCCGGAGAGCCGGTAGTTCGGCGCGGCCACCGCATATCCGGCCTCGGTGATCGCCGGCACGTCCGGAGCCTCCAGTGCCTTGTCCCCGGACAGGAAGGCGCCTCCGTGGATCCGGACGACGAGGGGGCAGGGCGGCTCGCCGTCGTCCGGGAGGCGGTCGCCGGGAAGGTACAGGTCGAGCGTCTGCGCGGGAGAGGTGCTGGCGTACGGCACGCTCGCGAACGTCGGCGGCACGGGTCAGCCTCCTGCCCGCACGGTCGCGACCGGCTCGGGCACCGGCTCCGGCTCGGGCACCGGCTCGGGCACCGGCTCCGGCTCGGGCACCGGCTCGGGCACCGGCTCCGGCTCCGGCTCGTACACAGGCTCCGGCTCGGGCACAGGCTCCGGCTCGGGCACAGGCTCGGGCACAGGCTCCGGCTCGGGCACAGGCTCGGGACGAACATCGCGCGCACTCTCCCACTCCTCGCCGGTGTCGGGCGGGACGGGGCGGGTACGACCGCGCACCTCCTCGGCCCGGCGTCGCGCCGAGGTCGCACCGTCGGCGAGGCCGAGCAGGTCGAGAACGTCCGCGAGAGTGATCAGGGCCCCGGCGAGGTCGCCGTGGAAGGCCTGCGGCCACCGGGCGGTCAGGGACTCATACCGCGCGACCGCCTCCTCGGCGGCGTCCAGCGCCTCCGGCAGCTCCGTCCGTGCCGTCGCCCGCACCCAGGCGAAGTTCCACAGTCCCCGGGCGAGGTCCGGCGCGAAGGTGTCCGGACGGGCTGCCACGAGTCGCCGGTGCACCTCCACCGCGTCCCGGGTCCCGTCGAGCTGGTGGCGCGACGACTTCCGGCTCGGCAACGACCCCGGAAGCGGGTCGTAGGGGGTCGACGGGTCCTCCCGGGACCGCCTCCGCTCC
>JAAYAH010000250.1 GCA_012719445.1 Actinomycetales bacterium
CGCCAGAACCGAGCCGTCGCGACCCGCTATGACAAACGCGACTTCGTCTGGCGCGGCACCATCGATGTCGCGGCCATCCGCATCTGGCTCCGCGACCCCGCAACCTGATCTACGGGACACGCCCTAGCCCGGCCAATGAGTCCTCCGCCCCGACCAAAGCGGTGTCCAGGTCGTCATGGCTGATGAACAGCGTGCCGATCAGATTCGCGACTTGCGCATGACTGCCGACGTCCGACAGATCAAGGGTGACGATCCGTTCCAGCGCGTCCACCACTCGCGCCAGGCTGGACAGCGGGATCTCACGCATCTCGGGCGTCTTGGCGAGCACGGTCGTGTAGAAGCGCTGAACCTGACGGCCCGCGGGCGTAGCGGTCCAGCGCCAGTTTCTGGCCAGAAGATCGGCATGACGCAGAATTCGGGAGGTGTCCGTACGCGCCGAGGCAGCTGTCCAGTCACGCAACTTGTCCAGACGGGCCTCGACTGTCCGCTCGTCCAGGTGGACGCCACCAGCCGATAGCTCAAGCGCGATCTCGGCCGGAGTGAGATCTGTGAGCGAGGACTCGAGGATCGCCATGAGGGCGATGTAGTCATCAGCCTCCGGTGCTACGAGATAGGCGACGGCACGCCGCGAATCCGTCACCGTGACATCGAAGGAACTCCCCTGCTGGCGAGACGTCCGGGCGGCCGCCTCACGTCCCGTTGGACCGTACTGTTGATCATTCCTCTCCACGATGACGATCCCTCCATCCGGCCCAAGGATGTCCGAATAGTCCGGCAAGCCGGACCACTGCCCACAGGACGACGGTACTGGCGAGGGGCGACAGTCGTGGCCGTGAGTGAAGGATCACCACCAGATCCGTGACCGCGGTTCCCTGCGACGATCGTCGCCGAGAGGCATGCGCATGGAGAGCGTCGCGGTGGATCCCAGGGGAAGCGTTCACAGCCGCCATCCAGCACACCGCGCTGCCGTCCCAGGTTCAACCCTCGTGCGGGCTCCTCGTGGCGCCGTCAGGAGATGGATCTCAGCCCTGTTCGTCCTTGGCGCCGGGTGGGTCGGGTGAGGCGGTCTTCGAGGATGTCGGCGGCGTCGGTGTCGATCTCCTCGCTGGCGGAGATGTACCGCTGGGTGGTGAGGATGGACTTGTGGCCCATGCGTTCGCGGAGGCGTTCGATGTCGAAGTCCGGGCTGGAGGCCAGCCACGTGGCATGCGTATGCCGAAGATCATGAAACACGGTCTTGGCCCGCAAGCCAGCCTCCTTGACGGCGAGCTTCCAGATGTTGTCACGGAACCAGTCGGCGGGGCAGTGGTCGGTGAGGTTCTCCCCGCGGAGTTTGCCGGGGCGGCGGGTGCGCAGATCCAGGCCCCGGGCGCGGCGTTCGGCCCGGTAGATCGCGAACGCCCGGCGGCACCACAGGCACCGACACGGGGCCGACTGGTAGGCGGTGCAGGTGCCGTGGGCGTAGGTGAGGCCTCTGGCGTTGGGCGGGGTGCGTCCGAGGTCCTCGGGGATCTCCTCGACCAGGTGGGGGGCGAGGGCGGGGATCTGGGCCTGGGCCCACTCGTCCTTGAGGTGGGCGTAGCCGAACAACAGGTCATCGGCGCCGATGCCGTGCGTTTCGATGTGGGCGCGCAGGCGGGCTGACATCGTAGGGCTGAGGCCGATGCGTCGGTCGGTGCCGCCCTTGGTGGTGTCCTCGACGAAGAACCGGGATCCGTTGCCCAGCGGGTTGTCCACTGCGCCGACGTCGGCCACCGCGCGCTCGACCCGCAGGTAGACGCGGTCGTCGTGGTCGGGGTCGTCGACCACATCGCCACCGCGTAGTTCGGTGATCTCTCCCCAGCGGCAGCCGGTCTGCAGGTCCAGTTCCACCAGCAGCCGGGCGGTGGGGCCGGTCAGAGCGTTGAACAGGGCCACGACGGACTCGGGGGACAGGGCGCGAATGCGCAGCGGGGGTTCCTTGGGGACCTTCACCGCAATGCAGGGGTTGTAGGCCAGGCCGTAGCCCCAGGCCAGGGCACAGCTCATGATCGCCGAGAAGTGGGACTTGTAGGAGCGGATCGTGCCGGGTGCGTACCCGGCGTCGGCCAAGCGGCGGATCCAGATCGCCACGGCCTCGGTAGTGATCTCGTTCAGGTACAGCTCCCCGAAGGTCGGGATCAACTGCCGGTCCAGGGTGCCGCGGTAGGTGCGGCGGGTGTTGGCCTTGGTGTGAGCGATCGTGTCGAGGTAGACTGCGGCGAAGACCTTGAACTTGATCCTGCCCCGGCGGGGGTCGACATGGACCCCGCGGCGGATCTGGGCGGCCATCTCGACCCAAGCCGCCTCCGCCTCATCGAAGGTGTCGAAGGTGCCGGCGGAGATGTACTCCCCCGGACTCACCTCGTACATGGCCGTGTAGGTCGTACGACCTCCGGCGTAGTCGTGTCTGGTCTTGGTGTAGCCCGGCCGGCGCCGGCGTCCACCCATGGCATCTCCTCCGAGATCATCCGTCCCGGATCCGTCCACTGTCAGTAATCAACAGGCGGACCCACAGCACTCCACTGGACACCACAATCACCTCCTGACCTGCGCGTTTACCATTTCGTGCACTCTAGCATAGGGCACACAGAGTGACTTCGGGACGAAGAGGCCGTGGGTTCAAATCCCGCCACCCCGACCACAGAACCGCAGGTCAGGGCCTTGATCCGAAGATCTGGATCAAGGCCCTGAGTCGTTGAGTGACTATCTGCGTGACTACGCACTGAACGATCTTCCGAGCCCCTGCGGGTGCAGGCCTACTCTCCGTCGTCCACCGGATCTCCGCCCGCCTCCTGAAGATGAGGCGGCCCACGTACACAGCCCACTGACCGAACCGGCGCACGATGACCCTCCAGCGCATCATCGGTAGACCCTCGCGCTCGTACCGCTCACAAGCCCTGCGACACCGTCTCAGGCGTCTACAGATCATCTTGGACTGTGCCGAGGCACAGTCCATGCGTGCGCTCCGAGCCCTCGGTGCCGGTCTCGTTGGGTTTCTATCTATTCCTGTAGCTTGGGCAGCCGTCGGCCCTTTCGTAACGAATATGTTAGGCGCAGATCCCGAGGCATTGTCGCAAGCTGTGGGACAGATGTGCCTTATTCCGAGCCTGCTTGTCGCCGCACTACTTATTAGGCGTTCACTACGGAAGACGGCACCCCCAAAGGCATCACCAACAGCGCAGGGGAAACAGGCAGAGTAGCCACTCATTCCATCGCCCCGACCGCCCGGTGCACAAAGTCAAGGAGCAAGGTGGCAGTCCATGGACTCCAGCGTCGACAACCTCATTCTGTATGCAGCGGGGCGTTTGGAGGCTGTATACATTCACAAGTATGAGTCGAGAGCCCGAAAACAATCTCAGTAACGGTGTCCTTGCCGAAAATGTCATCTGTGCTGGTCAAGCCGCATGTTCGTACTCGTGCAGGATGCCGCCGAGACGATCCCGTCGTCGCACGTCCAGGATCGCGATCCGGCCTGGATCGGTGATCGGGTCGGGTAGCCGATGCAGGGGCCGGGCGTTCGCGATGCCCTGGTGAGGCCGGTGGGCGTTGTAGTGCTGCTCGAACTCGCGTAGAGCATGGAGAAGGTGACGCTGACACCAGGCCGATCGGGACGACGTCGGCCAGTTGCCGGCGGTCTGGACCCACCAGGCGCAGGGGGCGTCCGTGGCCGAGGGTGTCGAAGGCCTCGCCCAGCATGTCGGGGTGCTGGCTCAGCTCCTCGACGGACAGTTCGGGGGCGGGTTCGCTCATGCCGACCAGCGTAGGGAGAGGGTTGCCGTTGGGCCAGAGGCTCGCTGTGGCCTGTGGGTTGCGTTCGCCCGACTCGGGCACTGCGACAGGCTCCCGGTGACACCCGGCCAGTGCAGGCGGTCCCTGACGTTGCAGCAGAGGAATGCAGCATCCGAACTCCGCAGGTGCCTCGGGCTGGCACGGGTACTCGTATCCCGACGGGGCCGTCGTCGCCCCGGTTGCCGCTGAGCAGAGCCTCACGGGCGGCCGGCAAGGACACCTTCGCGTAGATCTCCATCGTGACGCCGAACTGAGCGTGCCGGAGGATCCGCATGATGGCCCGGAGAAGCACGGCCAGGTCGACCAGCGGGATCGCACACGCGCGTCGGGCATCGTGAACGGCACCGGCCCGCGCTCCTGCCCTGCGACAACGAGCGCTCCGGGACGCAACCGGTGCCAATTCGGGCGAAGGGGCCGTATGCGGCCGGACGTTCAAGGTCTCCCCCCGACCGAACGATGGTCACAGGGGGTCGATCGGTAGCTCGTGGAGAGGCACGAGGCGGGGCTGGAGTCCGCCGACCCCGATCGCCACGAGGTCCCACCCCCGGAGGGTCCGCCGTCCGGAAAGAGCGGATCGTCGGGAAGGAGGCGCGTGGAGCACCGTTCGTTGACGGTCGGCGTCCTGACCCCGGTGACCGGCGGCTTCTTCTTCGGGAAGATCCTGCGCGGGATCGCCCGGGCGGTGCAGAGGTCCGGTGATCGCATGCTGGCCCTGCAGACGCTCGACGCCAGCCGGTACGGCAGGAGCGAGCAGAGCCTCCGTCCCCTGCCGTACGACCTCCGCGTGGGCTGGGCCAGGATCGACGGGTTCATCTCTATCTCCACCGCCGTCGACCGGTCCTACCTGGAGGTCGTCCGGGAGGCGGGGAAGCCGGTGGTGCTGGTCAGCCAGTACTACGACGGTTTCCCGTGCCCTTCGGTGGTCCCGGACAACCACGGCGGCGCCTTCGCGGCTGTCACGCACCTGATCGAGCACGGGCACCGGGACATCGCCTTCGTCGGCAACCTGGCGCAGACCGACCTGAAGGAGCGGTTCGCGGGGTACCGCGATGCGCTGACAGCACACGGGATCACGGTCGACCCCGATCTCTTCTTCCCGGCGTCCGAGAACCTGACGCCCGGGGGGACGGCGGCGGCCGCGGCGCTGCTGGCGTCGGCGAAACCGGTGACGGCCGTCATGACCGGGACCGACGCGAACGCCGTCGGGCTGCTGCGAGAGCTACGGAAGGCCGGCCGGACCGTGCCGGACGACATCGCGATCATCGGGTTCGACGGCACGGAGGAGGCGGAGCAGACCGACCCGCCGCTCTCGACGGTCAGCGCGAACTTCGACCGGTTGGGCGAACTGGCGGTCGACCTGCTCCTGCGCCTCCTGCACGATGATCCCGTCGCACCGGAGCGGCACCTCGGCACCTCCTCCCTGGTGACCCGCCGATCCTGTGGCTGCGACCTCAGCGGGTCCAGGGGGCGGAGGTCGGCGACCCCGCGGGATCTGCCCGCCCGGGACCGCCTGACCGTCACACTCCGCGCACTCCTCGTTCCCGAGACCTCCTCGTCGCCCTCGGTCGAACGCACCCTGGCCGAGGGAATCGACGCGGGTGTCGCGCTGCTCTCGGGTCAGCGGACGGACCCGACCGGCACCGACCACCTGAGCCTGGCCACCAGGGCGTTCCACACCCTCGCGAGCGGCCACGAACAGCTCTCCCGGGTGATCGACGCGTTCTACGACTACCTCGCGGACCGGGAGGCCGTACCGTCCCCCTCGGCGGACGACGCGCGGCCGGGTACGGCCCCAGCGATCGACACCCTGCTGGAGTTCGTGCACTCCCTGATGGGGGCGGAGTCCCGCACTCACGCCGCCTTCCGGATCGGGATGCACCAGTACCTGTCCGTCCAGTACGACGTCACGGGGGAGCTGGTGGGGAACCGGAACCCCTCCGACCTCGCCTGGTTGGCGGCGACCGGGGTGCCACTGGCCTGCCTCGGACGGTGGACCGGCGACAGCCCGCAGGACGCCGGCCGCGCCATGGAGGCCGTCCTCGAGGTGACGGGCGTGCACGGCGCCGAGCTCGCCCACCTCCGGGGAGCCCACCTCCCGGTTGCGGAGTTCCCGCCGCGGGCCCTCCTGGACCACGTGGACGGAACGGACCGGATCGCCTTCCTGCTCGCGGTGAGGACCGAGCGCGGTCCGTGGGGGGTCCTCGCCCTCCGGGGGCCCATCGACGTCTGGTCCATCGACGGGCGCGAGATGTTCAACCACTGGACCGCACAGCTCGGGAGTGCGCTGAGCCAGTTCGATCAGCGGAACGAGCTCACGACCGCCTACCACCGGGTGCAGGAGCTCGTGGACGAGCTGAGGGTCAGCGAGGAGCGGTACGCGCTCGCGGCCCTCTCCGCGACGGACGTCCTGTGGGACTGGGACCTCGGGACCGGGGCCGTCTACTACTCGGAGCGCTGGCTCGAACTGCTCGGCGAGGCAAGAGCCCTCCGCGAGGTCGATCCGACCCCGCAGGAGTGGCTGGACCGGGTGCACGCCGACGATCTGGACGAGCTGACCAAGACGGTGGACCGGTGCCTCCAGGGCCTCTCCTCGACGCTGGAGTCCGAGCACCGGCTGCGCGTGGCGAACGGCTCCCACCGATGGGTGCTGTGCCGGGGGCTCGCCGTGCCCGGGATCGACGGGCGGGTCGCCCGGCTGGTCGGGTCGTTCGCCGACGTCCACGAGCGGAAGCAGACGGAGGAACGGCTGCGTCGGGGAGCACAGCACGACCAGCTCACCGGGCTCGCGAACAGGGCCAGGTTCCTCGAACGGGTCCAGGCCGAGATCGACCGGTGCGCGGTGACCCCCCTTCGACGGTTCTGCGTGCTCTTCTGCGACCTCGACGGGTTCAAGCCGATCAACGACACGTACGGGCACATCGTCGGTGACCAGCTGCTCGCGGCCGTGGCGAAGCGGCTGACCGGGACCGTCCGTGGCGACGACATGGTGGCCCGCCTCGGCGGGGACGAGTTCGGGATCCTGCTGGCGACCGCGGGACAGACGGAGGCGGCCGAGGTCGTGGACCGGGTGCAGGCCTCCGTCGGCCATCCCTACCACCTGGACGGCAGGGAGCTGCGGATCGGGGTGAGCATCGGGATGGCCACGAGCGACGGCGGGTACACCGACGCCATCGATGTGCTGCGCGCCGCCGACGGAGAGATGTACCAGGCCAAGTTCGCCGGACGGCGCGCGCAGCAGTGAAGGCCTCCCGCCGGTGGTGGGCTGCGGCAGGCGGTGGGCTCCGGCGGGTCACCGAGCGCCGGGATCGATGGTGACCCGCGGTGAACGGGGCCTCGGGGCGACCGGCCCGCCGGCCACGGCCCTCCCCGTGGGTCCCAGCGCCACCGAGCAGACCTGGTCCCGGCCCTGGGTCTTGGCCCGGTACAGGGCTCGGTCGGCGTGGTCGAGGAGGCTCCACGGATCCACGGCGTCCTGGGGCCTGGCGACGGCGATCCCGATGCTCACCGTCATCCTCGGCGCGACCGACGACCTCTCGTGCGGGATGGCCGCCGCGGCCAGGGCGGCCCGGAACCGCTCCGCCACCAGGAGGGCGGCGTCGAGACCGGTACCGGGCAACGCCAGGACGAACTCCTCCCCGCCGTAGCGGCAGGCGAGGTCCTGGGGGTAACGGGCCGCGTCGGCGAGGCGGGCGGCCACGATCCGCAGTGCCTCGTCGCCCTTCATGTGGCCGTAGTGGTCGTTGTAGGCCTTGAACAGGTCGACATCGATCATGAGGAGGGCCATCTCCCCGCCGTGCCGGGTCAGCTCCTTCCACTGGACGCCCAGGTGCTCCTGCAGGCGGTTCCGGTTGGCGAGCTGGGTCAGCCCGTCACTCATGGCCAACCGGTGCAGCTCAGCGACGGCCTGCTGGAGCCGTCCCTCGGCTGCCTTCCTCGTCTCCACCTCCGCCTCGAGCTGCTCCGACCGCGCGGCCAGTTCCGCGGTCCTGCGGGCGACGACGTCCGCGAGGGTCGCTGCGTGCTCCCTGAGCGCCTGGGTGCTGAACATCGCCTCGAGGGTGCGGCCGAGCTCGGTCCGCAGCCAGTCGGTCACCAGGGTCGATCCCCGCCCCTGCTCGAACAGGACGTAGCCCAGCTCGCGGTCACTGGCGCGCAGAGGCTGGAAGACCAGGAGCTCCGTGCGCAGCTCGTGCCGGAGGGCGGACGGCAGGAGCCTGCCGAGAGGGAAGACCTCCGAGGGTGCCGGTCCCTGCTCGCCGCCGCTGTAGTTGAGCACCACCCGGGCCCGCATCCCCGGATCCGATGCGGGGGTGGTGCCGGGGCGACCGCCGGAGACGTCCTCGGGAGGGCCGTCGCCCGAGGGATCACCCGTGATCGGGTCGTCGGTGAACACCGCGAGGAAGCACCGGTCGATCCCCAGCCGGGACAGGGTGCTCTCCGCCAGGGCGTCCGCCACCTCCGCGGGTGTGGCGCAGTTGCTCAGCACGTAGCTCAGCCCCCACAGCGCGTCCCGGGCGGCCAACTGCTCCTGGGCGACCCGGGCCAGCGCGACCACGGCCGCGACCTGTTCCGGGTCCCCGGGTGCGAGGGACCGCGTCGAACCCCGGGCAAGGAACCGCGAGGGTACGACGATCTCCTCCCCCGGCCGGGCGTCGCCGTCCAGTTCGGCGAGCAGCCGCTCGGCCGCTGCGCGTCCCTGCTCGATCTGCTCCGGGTCGACGGTGGTCAGCGCGGGCCAGCTCAACGCCGTCGGGTAGTTGTCGAAGCCGGTCACCAGGACGTCGTCCGGGACCCGCAGTCCCTCGTCCGCCAGTGCCTGGAGGGCACCCAGCGCGGACATGTCGCTGGCAGCCACCACGGCGTCCAGGTCCCGTCGCCGACGCAGCAGGGCCCGCAGCTCCCGGTAGGTCTCCTCGTGCCAGAAGGCGCCGTCGACAATCAGATCCTCGTCCACCGGAATGCCCCTGGCTGCGAGCTCCTCACGGAACACCTGCTCGCGGACGACGGCGTCGCGCTGGTGCACGAGGCCCCGGGCGTGGGCGAGCCGCCGCACCCCGCACTCGTCGAGCAGGTGCGCCATCAGGTCCCGCATCCCTCCCCGATCGTCTCCGTGGACCCAGCTCGTTCCGGGCATCCTGGCGGCGATCGTGACCGTCGGGATCCTCAGCTCCTGCAGCAGGGCGACGAGCTCCGCCTGCTCCTCCGGGTGCCGGCAGGGTGTCAGCAGCGCCCCGTACGGGGAGACCGTCGCGATCAGCTGTCTCAGGGACGGCGTCAGCCCCGACGAGACGAGGTTCAGGGTGTTCACCGCCAGGACCAGCCCGCGCCCGGCCAGCACCGGACGGATGCCACGGATCAGTTGCTGGTGGTAGATGTCGAAGCCCGTGACCAGCACGAGAGCCACAGGTGGCCGGGCCTCAACCATGATCTGCCCGCTCACCGCTCTCGCGTCCCGGCCGCGACGATCCAGCCACTCGCCGCCCCGGTGCCGGCCGTGCCCGTGCCTGGTCGGCACTGACCGGAGCCGTCCCGGTGCCGGCCCGCGTCCAGCCGGGACCGGGTATCGACTGGTATCGACGTCCCGTGGACCGGTCTTGATGCCGGTTGCCGCGACGATGACAGGCACGACACCCCTTGGGTACCGTCTCGCGGGTGGACCTGGAGATCGACGAGACGACGCGGGGAACCCGACAGTTCACCTGCCCGTGCTGCTCGACCCCCAACGAACGCACCTGGGCCTTCGTCGACCGGGACGGCGTCCGGCATGCCGTCTACTTCGCGAGCTGCTACCACCACCAGGGTGTCCACGAGACCTGGATCGACGTCGTCCTCGGCACCTGGGCGTCACCGGACTGCGACGACCACGTGACCTTCGGCTGCCGGGTCGGACCGGTCGCGGACTCACCGCACCCGGCCGCGACCCTCGTCCGTGGTGGGGCCGTCGCCCCCGACGAACCGATCTTCGGTCGGAAGCTCGACCGGGGCGAGGCGTCGGTGCATTCCCTGATCGGCGAGTTCTGGGCCCTCGTGGACCTCGTCCTGGAACGGGACCATCTGGTCCGCGAGCACGTCTACGGTCCCTCCGGCGGGTCCACCCGGTGACCTCGGGGCGGCACGCCGCCGGGAGATCCCTGGGGTCGCCCCGCGGACGGAGGATGCTGCTGGACGGCGCCGGAGCTGGGACGAGACGACGACCGTGCGGAGGCGACATGACATGCCGGGATGGCTGCAGGCCGGCGGCTGGGGCCTGGTCGCGGGATCCGCCCTGCTCCTCGGCGCCGCGGCGGGCTACCTGGTCCGCATCCCGCGGAAGGCCGTCGCCTCGATCATGGCCTTCGGTGCGGGGGTGCTGCTCTCCGCGGCCTCCTTCGAGCTGATCGCGGACGCCCGCGAGCGCGGCGGGCTGCCGCCGACCGTCCTCGGTGCCGTCGCCGGCGCCGTCATCTTCACCGGCTGCAACATGGCGCTGGCCCAGCGCGGAGCCCGGCACCGCAAGCGCTCCGGCGACCTGCAGCCGTCCGAGGACCAGCACGCCGGGTCCGGCACGGCGCTGGCCCTCGGCGCCCTGCTCGACGGGGTCCCCGAGTCGGTCGTCATCGGCGCGAGCCTGCTCGCCGGAGGCCCGGTGAGCATGATGACGGTGGCAGCGGTGTTCGTCAGCAACGTGCCCGAGGGCCTGTCCAGTGCGGCCGGGATGCGCCGCAACGGCCGCTCACCCGGCTACGTCTTCACCGTGTGGGGCGGTATCGCGGTGATCACCGGGCTGGCCGCCGTCGTGGGCTACGTCTCCCTCGCCGGTGCGGCGCCGGCGGTGCTGGCCGCCATCACCGCCCTGGCCGCGGGAGGCATCATCACCATGATCGCCGACACCATGATCCCGGAGGCGTTCGACGAGGCCCACCTCGCCAGCGGCCTGATCACCCTGATCGGGTTCCTCACCGCCTTCGCGCTGTCCGGCCACGGCGGGTGAACCGATGACGGGACCCGGGCCGTCCGGGTCTGACAGGGTGGTCGGCACCGACCACGCACGAACCGGGGGAACCCTCTGAGCATTCGCGACCCGAACACACCGAGCCCGGGTGAGGGCAGCGAGGCCGGGAGCCGTCCCGTCGGGGGCCCGGCGGGGAGGCCGGCGGGAGGCCTGGCTCGGGCCAGTCGGGCCATGGCGATAGGGACGGCGGCCTCCCGGATCACCGGGTTCGCCAGGACCCTCCTGCTGGTGACGGTCCTCGGGGTCGGCGGGGTCAAGCAGGCCTTCGACGTCGCCAACACCATGCCCAACATCCTGTACACGCTGCTGATCGGCGGGATGCTGACCTCGACCCTGGTCCCGCAGCTGGTCCAGGCGAGGACGAGGGGCCAGGACGACGCCTACACGCAGTGGCTGCTCACGGTGGTGGTCCTCGGCCTGGCCGGGGTCTCGGCGCTCTCCATCGGGCTCGCGCCGCTGCTGATCCGGCTCTACTCCCACACCCACGACCCGGAGCAGCTCGACCTCACCATCACCTGGGCCCGCTACTTCCTGCCCCAGATCCTGTTCTACGGGATGTCCGCGGTCGTCAGCGCGGTGCTCAACGTCCGCGGCCGGTTCGCCGCCCCGGTGTGGGCACCCGTCCTCAACAACCTCGTGGTCATCGCCACCGTGATCGGGTTCGCGCTGACCAGGGACGGCGGTGAGCCGACCCCGGCGTCCCTCACCTCCGGGCAGCGCGCCGTCCTCGGGGTCGGCACAACCCTCGGAGTGGCGGTCATGACGGCGGTGCTGCTGCCGTCCCTCGTCGCGAGCGGGTTCCGGTGGCGGCGGGGGCGGGGGTTCCGGGGGATCGGGCTGCGCCGCACCGGCAGGCTGCTCCCCTGGGCGCTCGTCTACGTCGGGGCCACCCAGCTCTCCTACCTGGTGCTCTCCCGGCTCGCCACCGGCGTCGACCAGTTCGCCGAGTACACCCTCGCGGTCGTCGTCTGGCAGCTCCCGCACGCGGTGATCACGGCCTCCGTCATCGCCGCCCTGCTGCCGCGGATGTCCCGCCACGCCGTGTTCGGACGGCCGGACCTGCTGCGCCGGGACCTCGACCGCGCCCTGCGGGTCACCACCCTGCTGCTCGCCCCGGCCGCCGTCGCCCTCGTCGTGCTGGGCCGCCAGACGTCCGTGACGCTGTTCGCGCACGGGCACACGAGCATGGCGGACGCCGAGCGGGTGGGGCTGGTGCTGTCGATCCTCGCTCTCGGACTGCTCCCCTACAGCGGGTACCAGGCCCAGGCCCGCGCCTTCTACGCCCTCGACGACGCCCGCAGCCCCGCGCTGGTCCAGGTCGCCGTGTCCTCGGTGCAGATCCTGGTGAACCTGCTCGCCGCGGCGACCCTGCCGGCCGGCGTCCGGGTCCTCGGGCTGGCCGGCGGGATCGTCGTCGCCAACGGCACCGGCGCCGTCCTCTCGACGGTGCTGCTCCGGCGACGGCTCGGTGCGGTGTCACCGGCTCGGGACCGCCCCGGCGCCACGGGAAGGACCCCGACCACGAGGACCCTGGTCCGGATGGGGCTGGCCGCCGTGACCGGCGGGGCGGCGGCCGCGGTCCTCGCCGCGGTGCTGGCGCCGGTGGTCCCCGAGGGCTGGACGGGTGGCGCCGTCGTCCTCGCCGCGGCGTCACCGGCCCTGCTGATCACCTACCTGGCGGCCCTGCTGCTGCTCCGGGTCAGGGAGGCCCGCAGGGCCCTGGAGCTGTACACCCCGCGCCTGTGCCCGCCGGCGTCACGCCGCTCCCGGCAGGACGGTGGGAGGGGGTGACCCCCTCCCACCGGTGACGGCCGGACCGGGCGGTTCAGGACGGCGTCAGGACTCTGCCCGCTCCGGCGGGTAGGCGTCGCGGAGGTAGGCGTCGATGGCCGTGGCGGCCTGCTTGCCGTCACCCATGGCCAGGATGACCGTCGCGGCGCCCCGGACGATGTCGCCACCGGCGAAGACGCCCGGCATGGACGACTGGCCGAACTCGTCGGTCTCGATGTACCCCCACCGGTTCACGACCAGATCGGGCGAGGTCTGGGTGAGCAGCGGGTTCGCCCTGGTACCGATGGCCACGACCACGAGGTCACAGTCCACGACGAACTCGGACCCCTCCACCGGCACCGGCCGGCGGCGGCCCGAGGCGTCCGGCTCGCCGAGCTCCATCCGGACGCAGCGGAGCCCGGTGACCCAGCCCTCGTCGTCCCCGACGACCTCGACGGGGGCGGTGAGGAAGGTGAACCGGATGCCCTCCTGCTCCGCGTGGTGGACCTCCTCCGCCCGCGCGGGCAGCTCGGCGCGGGATCGCCGGTAGACGATCGTGGCGTCGTCGGCCCCGAGCCGGCGGGCGGTCCTGACCGCGTCCATGGCGACGTTCCCGCCACCGACGACGGCCACCCGCCTGCCCTTGAGCACCGGGGTGCTGGAGTCCGGCCGGTAGGCGCCCATGAGGTTCACCCGGGTGAGGTACTCGTTGGCCGAGTAGACCCCCTTGAGGTTCTCCCCCGGGACGTTCATGAAGACCGGCAGCCCGGCGCCGACGGCGACGAAGACCGCGTCGTGGGCCTCCCGCAGCTCGGGCAGGGTGTAGGTACGGCCGATGACCGCGTTGTACTCGATCCGCACGCCGCCCGCGACCAGCCGGTCGACCTCCTGGCGGACGATGCTCTTGGGCAGCCGGAACTCGGGGATGCCGTAGACCAGCACGCCTCCCGGGGCGTGGAAGGCCTCGTAGACCGTGACCGCGTGGCCGTGCTTCACCAGCTCGCCCGCGGCGGTGAGACCGCTCGGCCCCGAACCGATCACCGCGACCGACGTGCCGGACGGCTCGGGACGGTGGGCCACGACGCCGTCCAGGTTCCTGGCGGCCCAGTCGGCGACGAACCGCTCCAGGTGGCCGATCGCCACCGGTGAGGCCTCCTGGCCGCGCAGCGGGCGCCCGCGCAGGCACACCGCCTCGCACTGGGTCTCCTGCGGGCACACCCGCCCGGTGACGCAGGGCAGGGCGTTGTCGTCGAGCAGCGACTCGGCGGCCCCGCGGAAGTCACCCCTGGCCACGCGGCTGATGAACTGCGGGATGTTCACCCGCACCGGGCACCCGTCGACGCACTTGGGCTTCTTGCACTCCAGGCACCGCTGGGCCTCGAGGATCGCCAACTGTTCGTCGAAGCCCAGGTTGACCTCGTCGAAGTTGATCGCCCGCTCGCCTGCCGCCTGCTCCGGCATGAGCTGGCGGTCGATCGCCATCCGCTCCTTGGTGGAGAGTCCCTCCCGCCGGGCGCGTGCCCGGGGTCTCGCGTCGGTGGTCACAGGTGCCGTCCCGGTCGTGGGTCGAGGCTGGCTGGTCGGGGTGGTGGGGGTGATGGGGGTCGTCGGGGTGGGGGCTGAGCGGCCGGTCACCGGGGGGCACCCGCCAGGGATCGGCAGGAGTCCCCGTCGGCGCCGGCGGCGCCCCGCTCGAAGTCGCGGTAGGTGGTCAGCCGGTCGGCGAGGACGTCGAAGTCGACCTTGTGCCCGTCGAACTCGGGCCCGTCGATGCAGGCGTACTCACTCGCGCCGTCGACGCTGACCCGGCACCCGCCGCACATCCCGGTGCCGTCCACCATGATCGAGTTGAGCGACACGATGGTGTGGACGCCGTACGGCCGGGTCACCTCGGCGCAGGCGCGCATCATCGGGACCGGCCCCACCGCGTACACGACGTCGATCCCGCCGGCCTCGCACAGCTCGCCGAGGGCCTCGGTGACGAAGCCCTTCCGGCCGTAGCTCCCGTCGTCGGTGCAGACGACGACGTCCCCGGCGGCCCGCAGCTCACGCTCGTAGATGACCCACTCCCTGGACCGCCCGCCGATGACCGAGGTCACCGTGACCCCCGCCGCGGCCAGTGCCTTCGCGATCGGGTGGACGACGGCGGTGCCGACCCCGCCGCCGACGCAGACGGCGTTCCCCGCCTCGAGCAGCTCGGTCGGCCTGCCCAGCGGCCCCGCGATGTCCCGGACGGCGTGGCCGACCTCGAGCGCGACGAGGTCCCGGGTGCTCCGGCCCACGGCCTGGACGACGAGGGTGATGGTGCCGGTCTCGGGATCGGAGTCGGCGATGGTCAGCGGGATCCGCTCCGCCTCGGTGTCCAGCCGCACGATCACGAACTGTCCCGGCCGGCGGACGGCGGCGATCCGGGGGGCTTCGACGATCAGCTTCGTGACATTCGGCGACAACTGGCTCTTACTGCGCAAAGGATGCATTGCGTCTCCAGGGTATGCCCGCGGGTACACCTGGTGACGGCAGGCATCCGCGAACGCCATCGTTTCGCCATGGCGCCACGTTGAGCCATGTCAGAGGTCGCACCGAGCGGTGCACGGCTAAGTACACCGAGCGGCCCCACGGATTCGCGGGGACTCAGGTCCCGGTGGCGCCACCCGCCGTGTCGCCCGGGTCATCCTGGCACGTATCCGATCACCCGGGGACGGGGGGCCGGTGGTTCTGCTCACAGGGGGGTGCGGGGACGGTCGAGGTCCCGCGCCCGGAGCCTCGGGGCCTGCGACGTCCCGGCGTCCTCCGCGTCGTACGCCACCGTGACGAGCGGCTGCTCCAGGTAGGGCACGAGGGTCCTGGCGAAGGTGACGGTCATGTGGTCGTTGTCGGCGAAGGTCAGCACGTTGCCGACCACGGCCTCGCACCGCCTGCTCGTGCAGAACCGGTTGGTGAGGTCGACGTAGTGCACCGCGGAGCTGGCGCTGGACCTGGCCGCGGTGACCAGCGGGTCGGGACGGCCCTTCCACTCCGAGCGCGACTTCACGGCGGACCCCCGGGACCGGCCGCAGTCGGCGAAGGGGTAGTCCGCCCCCACCATGCAGCTGCGGACGGTCTTCTCCATGCGGGGGGTGTCGCGGAGGACGACGATGTCCCGCCGTCCGCCCGCGGACAACAGGTCCCAGGTGCGCTGGTACCCGACGACACCGGTCTGGTACGCGTCGAACCCGTCCATCGGCACCCAGGTCTTGTTCGACATCGCCGTCGTGACGACCATCGTGATCGTCGAGTCGCTCCGGATCCGGTCGATGCTCTCCTGCGCCCACGCCCGGCAGTGCTCCTGGTGCCGGGCGGTCGTGCGGACCGTCTCCGCGAGCGACGGGCCGCAGGACGCCTTGAGGAAGGTGGTGATCCGCCAACCCCTCTTCTCGGCGATCTCCTGGACGGCGGGGAACCACTGCATGGCATGGGAGTCACCGAACAGGGCGAGGTGGACCTTCGCGTCCCCCGGACCGAAGGAACAGGTCACCAGTTGGGCGTTGTCGGTCTCCGAGAAGCAGTAGGCGCGGGCCACCGACCGCTGGTACTGGGCGATGGCCCCGGCGAGGTCCGGGACGATCATGTCGCCGAACGGGGGGGTGCAGTTCCCGGACGGGTCGAGCGCCGCGGCCCCGAAACAGGGGGTTCGCTCCGCCAGGGCCCGCTCGGCCACCTGCTCGGCCCGGTCGACCCGATGTCGCACGTCGGCCCAGGTACCCCCGGCGATCGCCATCGTCCCCACGAGGGTGACGGCGAGGAAGAGCGCGGACGAGCCGGCGAGTGCCGCGGGCGACCACCGGAGGCGACGCGTCGCCGGTGCGGCGACCGCCGCCGGGACCGGAGCTGACGAAACGGACGGGGCGGGGACGGACCCGTTCCGGCTGGCCTCGACCGGCCGGTCGTCCCTGAGGTCGAGGGTGCGGTCGGTCGGCTGATCCCGCTGCGCGGGCTTCGGGACCGCCAGCTGGGCCGGCTGGACGGCCGGGCGGGGATGCGATCCGGAGTGGACGCGGTACCGGTCCTCGACGAGGACCTTCGAGAGCCAGGCCAGCACGAGAGTGGCCACCAGGATGACCAGCTTCCCCCAGAGGGTGAGCCGGCTGCCGACCACGTAGGGCCAGAAGATGATCAATGGCCAGTGCCACAGGTAGACCGAGTAGGACAGGTCGCCCAGGGTCTGCGACACCCGCCACCGGATGAGTGCCCTCGGCGACCACCGGACGTCGACCGTGCCCGCGGCGATGAACAACAACGCCCCGCAGACCGGCAGCAGCGCGGCGTGGCCGGGGAACGGCGTCCGCGAGGTCAGCAGCATCGCCCCGACGGCGATGAGCGCCAGCCCGGCCCAGCTCGCGGCGGCCCTGGTCCGCTCCCGGCCGCGCACCCGCGGGAGCAGTGCCAGCAGGCCGCCTGCCGCGAACTCCCAGGCCCGGGTGAACGAGGAGAAGTAGGCGTGCGAGGTGTTGGTCAACGTCTCGAACACCCCGTAGGTGAACCCGAGGGTGACCCCGACCCCCATCACCAGGACCAGCACCGACGCGAGCCTGATCCTCAGCTTGGCTGCGACGACCGAGGACGCCAGCAGCAGGACCGGCCAGACCAGGTAGAACTGCTCCTCCACGGACAGCGACCAGAAGTGCTGCACCGGCGAGGGCGGCCCGGCGGGCGACATGTAGTTCACGTCGACCGAGGCCAGCTCCCAGTTCTGGATGTACCAGGCGCTCGCGACGACCTGCCGGGCGATCTCGACCCACCGGGTGTGCGGAACCGTCAGCAGGGTGGTCACGGCGACGACGAACAGCACCAGGGACGCCGCTGGCAGCAGCCGGCGGATCCGTTTCACGTAGAACCGCTTCAGACTGAACCGGCCCGCGCGCAGGTCACGGACGATGAGACCCGTGATCAGGAACCCGGAGATCACGAAGAAGACGTCGACGCCGATGTACCCGCCGGGGGTGATCCTCGGCCACAGGTGGAACGCCAGCACCAGGGCCACGGCGACGGCCCGCAGGGCCTGCACCTCGAGCAGCAGCCCACCGCCCCCACGCGCGGCCGGCGGCGCGGTCGTGGGCGGCGGGGCCGTCGGGGCTGCCGCCGACTCCTGCGGCTCCGGAGGGAGATCCGGCGAGAGCCCCGGAGAGAGGTCCGGCACCAGGGCCTGGTCCACCTCCGGCGCCGACGGTGAGACCGATCCCGGTGTCAGCGTCCTCGACACCGAGAGCTGAGCCCCACCCCTGTCAACCGCAGTCGTAGAACCCCACTCGCCACCCGACATTCGGTACTACCTCCGGCAAGGTCCCCGGAACAGGAATCCCGGGATCTGTACACCGGGTGGCGACGAGCCTACCCAGACGCATCGGAGGGCGCCGAGACATCCCCGTGATTCACCCCCGCGGACGCGACGACCCGGTCCGGGGGGGAGGGTCGGCCGCGTCCGAAAAAAACCTGCGGCGACCCCGTAAGGCGACCCGGCCTCCCGGTTCAGGACCGGCGACGCACCCGAACCGGGTGCCCGACCGAGAGGACGAAGGACCATGTCGACCACCGGAAGCCCCGTTCCCGGCACCGGAAGCCCCGTTCCCGCCTCCCGCCGTGCCGCGGTCTCGACCCTGATCGCCGCGCTGGTGCTCACCCTCGCCCCGGCCGCGACCTCCACCGCACGCACCCTCGACGTCGGCGACCGTGTGACCAACCCCACGGACCCGTGCGTCACCCTCGTGCGCCGGACCAGCACCCCGACGATCGAGCAGGCCCCGGCCGAGCCCGAGACCACCCCCACGGTCACCAGTACCCCGGAACCCACGACGTCCCCCGAGTCCGGCGCGGTGCGGACCGTGCCCCGACTCACCCGGATCGCCGAGTCCGCGAAGGTCGTCGGCGCCGCGGCCGTCGTGACCGACAGGCCGGTGCTCACCCTGCGCCCGCCGCGCACCGTGCTCCCGCCGCGGACCCTGCACCCCGGCACCCCCGAACCGACGACCGACCCCTGCCCGACGCAGACCCCCACGCCGACCAGCACCACGACCGAGCCGCCGACCCCGACCACCGTCACCGTTCCCGTCGACGAGTGCGGCACGACCCGGGTCGTCGTGGAACTCCTCCGGTCCCGCCGGATCACTCTGCGAACCCTCAGCCCGCAGCGCACCCTCGCCCCCGTGCGCACCCTCACCCCGCGGCCGGAGACCACCCCGACGACGACCGAGGACCCCGCGCCGTCGGTCGACATCGACGTCGACGTCCACTGCGACACCCGGGTGATCACCCCGAACTTCACCGGCTGACCCCCGGCGGTCCCGTCGCCCCCTGGTGATCCGTCCCCGATGGCCCGTCGCCCCGGTGGCCCGTCACCCCGGCGGCGGGACCACCTCCCCCGTCACCAGCGCCACCCCCACCAAGAACACCGCCCCACCAGGAGCACCACCCCACCTGCACCACCCCCGCCGACGACACGACGCCTCGGGACGACCACCCGACAGGAAGAAGGAGCACGACCATGCGCAGCATCGCCACAGTCCTCACCGCTCTCGTCATCGCCGGGACCGTCTCCGCCTGCGGCGGGACCCAGCCCGACGGGGCCCCGGCTCCCGCGGCGGAGGAGACCCTCCGCGCCGTGAGCACGACCGACGGATCCCTCACCGTCCGCCGCGAGCCCTCCGCCGAGGGCGCCGTCCTCACCCGGTTGTCCGAGAGCACCGCCCTCGGCTCACCGCGGGTCCTCCTCGTCGAGGAGCGGAGGGACGGCTGGGTGAAGGTCGCCCTGCCGGTGCGTCCCAACGGCTCCACCGGCTGGGTGGCCGAGGACGACGTGCTCCTCGAGCCGGTCCGCGGCTCCGTCCGGATCGACCTCGCGAAGCGGCGTCTCGTCTACACCCTCGACGGCAGGCAGGTGACCTCGGCCGAGGTCGCGATCGGGACCACCCGCAACCCCACCCCGACCGGCGACTTCTTCGTCACCGACAGGATCAGGCCCGCCGACCCGGACGGCGCGTACGGGGCGTTCGCGCTCGGCATCTCGGCCCACTCGGAGACCCTGACCGAGTTCGCCGGCGGTGACGGGCAGATCGGGATCCACGGCACGAATGCCATCGCGAGCATCGGCAGGGCCGTCTCCCACGGATGCGTCCGGGTCACGAACGACGTGGCGGCTCTCCTCGCCGGGATCCCGCTCGGCACTCCGGTCGCGATCCGGTGACCGGGCCCGGCTTGCCGTGCCGTACTCGGCCGACGATGCGAGGATCCCTGGTCATGGCAGCGCAGGCGCCCGGCTCAGGCAGGGACGACACCGAACTCGTGCTTGCCGCCCGCGGACACGAGCCCGGTGCCTACGGGGAGTTGTTCCACCGCTGGTACGACCGCTGCTACGACGTCGCGTGGAACATCGTGCGCGACCGTGAGACCGCAGCGGACGTCGCCCAGGACGCCTTCCTCCAGGGGTGGGAGCACCTGGCCGAGCTGCGCGACCCGACCGCCTTCGGCGGCTGGATCCTCCGGGCGACCCGGAACCGCGCCCTCAACCACCTGCGGGGTCAGCGGGCCCACGCCCAGGACCCCATCGACGACCAGCCCGAGGGGAGGATGGCCATGCCAGCCCACGAGGCCGATCCGGCCCTTCTCTCCGAGTCCGACGACCGGCGGCGGCTGGTCTGGACGGCGGCAGCGGCCCTCGGCGAACGCGACACCAGCCTGCTCGACCTGCACCTGCGGCACGGCCTGGAACCGGCGGAGATCGCCGAGGAGATGCAGATCACCCCGAACAACGCCCACCAGCTGCTGTTCCGGTTGCGGGGCAAGCTGCGCGAGACGATCGGGGCCGCCCTGCTGTGGCGGGAGGGGCGCCCGACCTGCGAGCGGCTGGCCGCCCTCCTCCCGGCGTCCAGCGGGTTCGACGGCGCGGTCGCTGCCGCCGTCCGACGGCACCAGCGGGACTGCGAGAGCTGCGCGCACGAGGTCTCCCGGCAGACCCACCCGGAGCGGTTGTTCGCCGCGATCCCGTTCGCCGTCGCCCCGGCCGCGCTCAAGACCCGGGCCATGGCCGCCCTGCGCGAGGCCGGGGTCCCGGTCGCGGACCCCGGCTCCGCGGCAGCCGCCGGAGGGGCCGGTGCCGGTTCCGGAGGGGCCGGTGCCGGAGGAGCCGGTGCCGGTTCCGACCAGGCAGCCTCGGCGGGGGTGTGGACCGGCACGGGTCAGGGCACGGGACCGACGATCTCGATGGGGCAGGGCACGGGCCCGACGATCGCGATGGGTCTCGGCTCGGGTCCTCCCGCCGGATCCCCGCCGTCCGCCGGGGTCCGGCTGACGAAGGGACTCGTGGCCGCGATCCTGCTCGGCGCGCTGTTGCTGGGGGTGGCGACGGGAGTGGCGGTCCGGTCCCTGCGCGGCACGGTCGAACCGGCACCCGCCGGGGTCACCCCACCCGCGGTCGTCACCTCGGCACCGCCGACGACGGCCGCATCCCCGACCGTCACGACCGCCCCCTCCACCTCCGCGAGCGAGACCTCCGGCACCAGCACCTCGAGCAGCAGGACGACGTCGACCACCACGACCTCGTCGACCACGACGTCCACCTCGACCGCCACGACCGTCGCCGGGCCACCGGAGGTCACCCTCAGCCTCGCGGCCGGGGGGTCGGCCGCTGCCGGCTGCCCTTCGGACAAGGAGAGCTCCTGGAGGCTGACCTGGACGATCTCCGGAGCCGACACCGCCGAGCTCGGGCTGCCGAGCGGCACCATCACGATCGACCCGGAGCCGGGCAGCCAGGTCACCTGTCTGGTCCCCGGTGCCAGGGTGACCCTCGTCGCGACGGGCGCCGGCGGCAGGGCGAGCACCTCCGCCGTCGCCCCGCGCACGGTGGGATGAGATGAGGGCGGCGGCTCGTCCGCCTTCTCGGCAGGTCGCCACGCCCTTCCGACGTTGCGGCGGGGAACGGGGAGGGCGTGTGGTAGGGCATGCTCCTCCTTGTGACTGCTTTGCATCACCCGTCCGTGGTGACGGGTTCCGGCGGTACCTCGGCACCGGACGCGCCGTCGGGGATGCCCGCCTGGGAACGCCGGTTCCGGGCCCCGAGGGTGGGACTGCCCCGCTGGGCCGACGACGCCCCGTCCCGCTGCGCGGTCCTGGCCACCGCGGACGGCGTCCTGGAGGGGCACAGCTGGGACGCTGCGACCGGGCGGCTGGTGCGGGCCACGCGACGCAGGGAGGGCACCTCGATCGTCACGATCGATCCCTCCGGCGAGTGGGTGTGGTGGTTCGACGACGCCAACGGTGACGAGTACGGCGTTTGGCGCCGGCAGCCCTTCGGGGCGGAGCCCGGCGAGGGTGTCGAGGACGCCGCCGGGCTCCCCGCCGCCTACCCGGCGGGGCTCGCGCTCGGCCGCGGTGGACTCGCCGTCGTCGGCAGCACCGACGACGGGTACGGCTCCAGGATCCACGTGATCACCAGGGACGGCGCGGCTCCGGCGAGCCGGCTGCTCTACGCGCACCCGGAGGACGCGGGAGTCTCCGGGCTGAGCGAGGACGGGACGCTGGTCGCCGTCGCCCACAGCGAGCACGGCGACTCGCGGCACCCCGCGCTGCGGGTGCTGCGGGTGCGGGACGGCGGCGTGGTCGGTGACCTCTGGGACGGCCCGGCCAAGGGCGTCGAGGCGGCGGACTTCGCGCCGACGGCCGGGGACTGCCGCCTGCTCGTACACCACGAGCGGCGTGGCCACGGCGAGCTGCTGATCTGGGACGTCGCCCGTGACGAGCAGGCGGAACTGGTGCTCGACCTGCCCGGCGAGGTGTCCGACGCGGACTGGTACACCGACGGCCGGGCGGTCCTGGTCGCGCTCGACCACGAGGCTCGCACCCGGCTCGTCCGGATCGATCTCGACGAGACCGGGATGCGCGTCGCGGCGGTGACACCCGTCGGCCCGGCCGAGGGCACCGTGCTCGGGGCGACCCCGCGCCCGGACGGCGGGGTGTGGCTCTCGTGGTCGTCCTCGGCGCAGCCGGCGGCCGTCCGCGACCTCGACGGTCGCCTGGTGCTCGCCGCACCGGGGGAACCGGCTCCGCCGTCCGTCCGGATCGAGGACGTCTGGGTCGACGGGCCCGGCGGGCGGGTGCACGCCCTGCTGCGGCGACCGGTCGGGCCGGACGGGACGCCGCTGGCCGGACCGCTACCGCTGCTGGTGGACGTCCACGGCGGGCCCGCAGCCCACGACGTCGACAGCTTCCGTGCCTATCCCGCCGCCTGGGTCGACCACGGCTTCGCCGCCGTCCAGGTCAACTACCGGGGTTCGACCGGGTACGGCTCGGCCTGGCGGGACGCGCTGGAGCGGCGGATCGGGCACACCGAACTGGAGGACGTCGTCGCCGTTCGGGACCACCTGGTGGCCGAGGGGATCGCGGACGCGTCCCGGGTGGTGCTCGCCGGGGCGTCGTGGGGCGGGTTCCTCACCCTGCTCGGGCTGGGGGTGTACCCCGACCGGTGGGCGCTCGGCCTGGCCGGGGTGCCGGTCGCCGACTACCTGACGGCCTACGAGGACGAGATGGAGGGCCTGAAGGCCTTCGACCGCTCGCTGTTCGGCGGCTCACCCGAGGAGGTGCCGGACAGGTACCGCGACTCCAGCCCGCTGACCTACGTCGACACCGTCCGGGCGCCGGTGCTCGTTCTCGCCGGCGAGAACGACCCGCGGTGCCCGATCCGGCAGATCGAGAACTACCTGGCAGCCCTCACCGAGCGAGGGGTGCCGCACGAGGTCTACCGGTTCGACGCCGGTCACGGGTCTCTCGTCGACGACGAGCGGGTGCGGCAGACCCGTGCCGAGATCGACTTCGCCCTGCGCCATCTCGCTCGCTGACAGCGCCCGAACTCGCTGGCAGCGCCCCGCATCGGAGCACACGTGCGCGGGAGCCGTCGGGCACCCGACCACTCGGAACCCCTGGGGTCCCCGGCACCCCCGTCCCTGGGGTCCCCTTCACCCACAGCGACCGCTCTGTTGACCGCGTCCGCCCTGTTGACGACGGTCGCGGAAGCGCTGCGCGCCGGACGCCGGGAAACGGGGCACAGCCAACGCGAACAGGCGGCGCTATCCCGCCCACCTCCCTGTCGAGGCGGCCTGTGGCGAACCGATGTGGCGGATCAGCCGGAGGATCCGTAGGGGCGAGTCCCCGCTGCGGATGCCATCCCAGCAGTGGACGTACCGCCCACGAGGACGACCCCGGTGACCAGTGCCGTGAGGGCCACCCGAAACCGCCGAGAACCCACGCCTCACCAGAGACCGACGAACCCCGGAAGACCGACGAACCCAGGGCGACCCCGGACCTCAGGAGGCCGTGAGCTCCGCGGCCACCAGTTCGGCGATCTGCGCCGTGTTCAGTGCCGCCCCCTTGCGGAGGTTGTCGCCGCACACGAACAGGTCGAGGGTGTTCGGGAAGTCCAGCGCCTGCCGGATCCGGCCGACGAACGTCGGGTCCGAGCCGACGACGTCCACCGGCGTGGGGTAGTCCTTCGCCTGGGGGTCGTCGAGGAGCACCACACTCGGGGCCGCCATGAGCACCTCGCGGGCCTCGGCGACGCTGACCGGTCGCTCGAAGACGGCGTGCACCGCCAGCGAGTGAGTCGTGATCACGGGAACCCGCACGCAGGTGGCGGACACCCTGAGGTCCGGGATCCCCAGGATCTTGCGGGACTCGTTGCGGACCTTCAGCTCCTCGCTGCTCCACCCGCCGTCCTTGAGGGATCCCGCCCACGGGACGACGTTGAGCGCCAGCGGCGCCGGGAACGGGGACGCCGCGCCCAGCTTGTCGGCGATGGCCCGCCGCACGTCGCCCGGCTGCTGCCCGAGGGACCGGTCGGCTGCGACGACCTCCAGTTCGTCGTGGAGCCGCTCGACGCCGGGCTGGCCGGCACCGGAAGCCGCCTGGTACGAGGCGACGACCAGCTCACGCAGCCCCCAGACGGCGTGCAGCGCGCCCAGCGCGTCCATCATCGTCAGCGTCGTGCAGTTCGGGTTCGCGATGATCCCCAGCGGGCGGTTGCGCGCGTGCTCCGGGTTCACCTCCGGCACCACGAGCGGCACCTCGGGGTTCATCCGGAAGGCGCCGGAGTTGTCGACGACGACAGCTCCCCTGGCAGCCGCGATCGGCGCCCACTCGGCCGAGATCTCGTCGGGGACGTCGAACATCGCGACGTCGACGCCGTCGAAGACCTCGGGGGCCAGCGCCTGGACGACGACGTTCTCGCCCCGCACCTGCAGCACGCGGCCGGCGGACCGCTGCGAGGCCACGAGCCGGATCTCGCCCCAGACGTCCTCCCGCGTGGAGAGGATGCCCAGCATCACGGTGCCGACGGCGCCCGTGGCCCCGACCACTGCGAGGGTCGGCCCTCGGCGGGGCTCGTTGCTCGTCGTCCCGTTGCTCATCGTCCAGTACCTCCGTACACGACGGCCTCGCCGCCCTCGCTGTCCAGTCCGAATGCTGTGTGCACAGCACGTACGGCATCGTCCACGGCGTCGGCCCTGGTCACCACCGAGATTCGGATCTCGGACGTGCTGATCATCTCGATATTGACCCCTGCCTCGGCGAGGGCCTTGAAGAACTGTGCCGACACCCCCGGATGGCTGCGCATGCCGGCCCCGATCAGGGAGACCTTGCCGATCTGGTCGTCGAAGCGCAGCGCATCGAAGCCGATCTGCTCCTGCACCTTCGTCAGGGCGGTCATCGCGGTCTGCACGTCCGTCTTGGGCAGGGTGAAGGAGACGTCGGTGCGCCCGGTCGCCGCAGCCGAGACGTTCTGCACGATCATGTCGAGGTTGATCTCGGCGGCCGCGACCGCCTCGAAGATCTGGGCCGCTTTCCCCGGCTGGTCGGCCACGCCCACAACAGTGATCTTCGCCTCGCTCCGGTCGTGCGCGACGCCGGAGATGATCGGCTGCTCCACGTTCTCTCCCTCCGCACCCATCGACGCGGTGTCGATGACCCAGGTGCCCTCGTTCTGGCTGAACGACGACCGCACGTGCACCGGCAGCCCGAACCGTCGCGCGTACTCGACGCACCGGAGGTGCAGGACCTTCGCCCCGGACGCCGCCATCTCGAGCATCTCCTCGCTGGAGATCCGCTTCAGCCGGCGCGCGGTCGGGACGATCCTCGGGTCGGCGGTGAACACCCCGTCCACGTCGGTGTAGATCTCGCACGCGTCGGCCCCGAGCGCGGCCCCGAGCGCGACCGCGGTGGTGTCCGACCCTCCACGACCGAGCGTGGTGATGTCCTTGGTGTCCTGGCTGACGCCCTGGAACCCGGCGACGATCGCGATCGCACCGTCGGTGAGGGCACCGCGGATCCGGCCGGGGGTCACGTCGATGATCCGGGCCTTGCCGTGCACCGAGTCGGTGATCACGCCGGCCTGGCTGCCGGTGAAGGACCTGGCCTCGTGGCCGAGGTTCGCGATCGCCATGGCCAGGACAGCCATGGAGATCCGCTCACCGGCCGTCAGCAGCATGTCCAGCTCGCGGGCCGGGGGCAGCGGGCTGATCTGCCGGGCGAGGTCGATGAGCTCGTCGGTCGAGTCACCCATGGCGGACACGACGACGCAGACGTCGTTCCCGGCCTTCTTGGCGTCGACGATCCGCCGGGCGACTCTCTTCACACTCTCCGCATCGGCGACGGAGGAGCCGCCGTACTTCTGCACGACAAGGCCCACGGCGGCGTTCTCCCGGGTTGTGTCGCAGTTGGCAACGACAGTGGGTGGGTGGCTGGGACCACGGTGACGAGGTGAGACCACGGCGACGCGGTAGCCGACCATCGAGTCTATCCACGGGGCCGCGGCCGACGTCCACCGCATAGTGGCGCGGAGCCGCCCGTCCGCCCTCACCCCCGGGCGCCCTCGCCACCCGCTCGTCCTCGACGCCCGGCGGCCATCCCTCGGCACCCGATCGCCCTCGCCCCCCGGACACCCTCGCCCCCCGGACACCCTCGGCACCCATCTCCGGGACCCGGCAACGGGCTGCGACCTGGGGGTCTATGTTTGCGCAGGCGAACAGGGAGGTCGGATGAGCGAGGGGGGGATCAGCGCACGCGGCGTCCGGAGAGCCTTCGGCAACGTTGTCGCCCTGCAGCACATCGACCTCGACGCGCCGGCCGGCGCCGTCACGGCCCTGGTCGGCCCGAACGGCTCCGGCAAGACCACCCTCCTCCTCGTCCTCGCCACCCTGCTGGCACCCGATGCCGGACACGTCCGGGTCGCCGGGTTCGATCCGGTCCGCCAGGCACGCGCCGTCCGGGCACGGACCGGATGGATGCCGGACGTCTTCGGTACCTGGGGAACGCTCACCTGCCGGGAGGTGCTCCGGGTCGTCACCGACACGCACCGGATGCCCCGCGCCCGGGCCGAGGCCCGCATCGACGACCTGCTCGGTCTCGTCCATCTCGACGATCTCGCGGACCGGCCGACCCAGGTGCTCTCCCGGGGGCAGAAGCAGCGGCTCGGCCTCGCCCGCGCGCTCGTGCACGACCCCCAGGTCGTGCTCCTCGACGAGCCCGCCTCCGGTCTCGACCCCCGGTCCCGGGTCGAGCTCCGCGGAATCGTCCGTGACCTCGCGACGGCGGGCAAGGCCGTCGTGGTCTCCAGCCACGTGCTGTCGGAGCTGGACGAGATGGCAGACCGGGCCGTCATCGTCGCCGAGGGCTGCACCATCGCCGTCGAGACCCTGGACGAGGTGGCCGAGAGGCCGCGGACCTGGCGGGTCAGGGCCCTGGACGAGCAGTCGCTCGTCGCGGCCCTCGACGCGAGGGGCATCCCGTACGGCGAGGGTGACCGGTACGGGAGAGAGATCGAGATCGCCTCCGACGTGGAGGCGGCCGAGGTGCTCAACGCCCTCGTCTCCGACGGGGTGCCGGTGGTGGCGTTCCACCCGGCGGGCGGGGTCCTGGAACGCACCTACCTCGCGCTCACGGAGGATCGGCGATGACGTGGCGGTTGTCGGTGCGGGGTGTGCGCACGGTTGCCGGGCTGGAGCTCCGGCAGCGTGTCCGGTCGACCCGCTGGATCGCCGTCCTGACGATCTGGGCGGTCCTCCTGGGCCTGCTGACCACCCTGATCCGGGTCGCCGTCCACCTGGCGGCCGACATCGACGCCATCGCGCCGGGGGTCGGCGGGGGCGAGGCGGCCGCAGGCGACAACGTCGGCGACCAGATCGGGCGGCTGATGTTCGGCCTGATCGCGTTTCTGGTGCTGTCCCTCGGCACTCTCGTCGCCCCGGCTCTCTCCGCGACCAGCATCAACGGCGACCGCACCGCCGGGATCCTCGCGCCGCTGCAGACCACGCTCCTCTCCGCGGCGGAGATCGCCGTCGGCAAGCTGGTGGCGGCGTGGACGACGGCGCTCGCCCTGCTGCTGACCGCCTCGCCGTTCATCCTGTGGACCTACCTCGAGGGCGGGACGTCGCCACTGCGATTGCTGGTGACCCTCGGGGTGCTCGCGCTGACCCTGCTCGTCGTCTGCGCCATCGGCCTCGGCTGGTCGTCGGTGGCGTCACGGACGTCGTCCTCGACCGTGCTCACCTACCTCACCATCGCGGTGCTCGGCCCCGGGCTGCCGATCCTGTTCGCGCTGTGCCTGCCGACCGTGCAGCAGGAGGAGACCGTCCGGGTCCGGCAGTTGGTCCCTGCCGGGCTGTACCTCCCCGCCGACTCCGCGCCCCGGTGCGTCGAGTCCCGCGAGCAGTTGAGCCGGACGCACACCGAGCGCATCTGGTGGGTGCTCGCCCCCAGCCCCTACGTGGTGGTGGCCGACGCGGCCCCCCGGCCCGGGGACGAGGACACGGCCCTGAGCGGCTGGGACCCGCTGACCCTGATCCGCGACGGCGTCCGGGAGGCCCGGCTCGGCCCGGCCGAGGTGGAGGACCGGTGCGGGGACGTCGCGACGACGACCCGTCCCGACGGCGGAGAGGACACCGCCCGTGAGCGCCGCGAGGAGCGCAACGCCCTCAGCGCCGTCTGGCCCTACGGGCTCGCAGCGAACCTCCTGCTGGGCCTGGGGTTCACCGTGACGGCGATCACCAGGCTGCGCGCCCCGATCCGGCGGCTGCCCCGCGGCGTCCGGATCGGGTGACGCGCCCGGAGCGGCCGACGGCGGGTGGACCGCACCGATCCCGCGACCGGTGGCGGGTGGCGGGTGGCGACGAGCGAGACGGATGGGAGCCGGGTCGGGACGCCCTCAGTCGACGTGCAGGGCCTCGAACTCCGCGTCCGCGACGGTCTCGGCGTCCACGTCCAGCCGCAGGTGCCCGAGCAGCGACTGGAGCACCCGCAGCGCACTGCTGGCCCGCAGCCCCCAGGTGGACAGGTAGGAGAACTGCCACCACCACAGGGCCTCGTCCACCCGGCCGGACCGGTAGTGGCGCAGGCCGTGCGCGAGGTCGGCCGCCACGTCGGCGAGGTCGTCGCACAGGTTCCCGGTGACCACCTCGCCTGAGGTCATCGGGTCGACGACGTCGGCGTACTCGTCGAGCCCGTCGAACAGATTGGCCAGCCCGGCCCGGACCGGGTCGATGTCGGGGTCGGGACCGGCGTCCGGCTCGAACCGCTCGCTGGGCACGACGTCGTTGATCGCACCGAGCCGGGCACCGGCGACGAGGGTCTGCGACACGGCCAGCAGCAGCACGGGGATCGCGGTGTCGGGCGAGGACCCGGCAGCGACCTCGGTGAGGACGTCGAGGTAGGCCTGCGCGTCGACGGCGGTCTCGTCGGCCAGGTGCCGGAGCTCCAGGGCCTCGGTGCGGACGTCGACCGGTCGGCCACCGTTGTCGTCGGATGCCGCTCCGGCGCCGTCGACCGGCTGGCCGCCGGCGTCGTCCGGACCCGGCGGTGTGGTGGGCCTGTCAGACATCGAGCAGTCTCCTCCCCTCGAATGCCCGGCCGAGGGTGAGCTCGTCCGCGTACTCCAGGTCTCCTCCGACCGGGAGCCCGGACGCGAGCCGGGTGACCTTCAGGCCCATCGGCTTGAGCAGCCTGGCCAGGTAGGTCGCGGTGGCCTCGCCCTCGAGGTTGGGATCGGTGGCGAGGATGATCTCGGTGACCTCTCCCGAGGCCAGCCGGGTGACCAGCTCCTTGACCCGGAGGTCGTCGGGGCCGATGCCCTCGATCGGGCTGATGGCCCCACCGAGGACGTGGTAACGCCCGCGGAACTCGCGGGTCTTCTCGATGGCGACGACGTCCTTGGGCTCCTCGACGACGCAGAGCACGGCGGCGTCGCGCCGGGGGTCGCGGCAGATCCGGCACTGGTCCTCGGCCGAGACGTTCCCGCAGAGCTCGCAGAAGCGGACCTTCTCGGTGACCTCCACCAGAGCGGCCACCAGCCGGCGGACGTCCACCGGATCGGACTGGAGCAGATGGAAGGCGATCCGCTGGGCACTCTTCGGCCCGACGCCCGGCAATCGGCCGAGCTCGTCGATGAGGTCCTGGACCACGCCTTCGTACACAGCCCGAGCCTAGCTGGCGCCGCCGTCACCGTGGTGGACTCACGGACGGCAACGCGGCAGGGCAGCACCACGGCGAGGCAGCAGGGCAGCACCACGGCACGGCGGGAACGACGGGTCGGCTCCCCGGCGGGCGGGTCAGGCCACCGTCGCGACGTCCCGGCCGTACCGGCCGAGGACCTGCTCGCCCAGCCCGGGCCAGGCGGCCAGCGCCCAGGGGCCGAAGTCCCGGTCGGTGAGGCAGACGCAGGCCAGGCGGGCACGGGGGTCGACCCAGAGCAGGGTGCCCGCGGCACCGAAGTGCCCGAAGGCGTCCCGCGACAGGGCCGGTCCCGCCCAGTGGCCGCGCCGGCCGAAGTTGCGCTCGACGCCGAGTCCCCAGTCCAGGGGGTCGAACCGACCGACCCCGGGGAGGATCCCGCCCAGGCCGGGGAACTGGACCGTGACCAGCTCGTCCGCGGTCCGCCGGGCCACCAGCCTCGGGGTGAGCAGCTCGGCGGCGAACCGCCCCAGGTCGGCGACGGTGCTCACGGTGTCGAATGCCGCCGATCCCGCGAGGGTGGTCGCGGTCATCCCGAGCGGGTCGAGCACGGCCTCGGTCAGGTAGGTGGTGAAGGTGATCCCGGTGGACCGCTCCAGGTGCGCCGCGAGGACGTCGAACCCGCGGTTGGAGTAGATCCGGCGGGTGCCCGGCCGGGCGATCACCGGGGCGCCGGCCCCGAAGCCGTAACCCGCCGTGTGGGACAGCAGGTGCCGGACGCTCGCCCCGGGCGGCCCGGCGGGTTCGTCGAGCGCGAGCGCCCCCTCCTCCGTCGCGATCAGGACGGCGTAGGCGGTGAGGAGCTTCGTCACCGACGCGATCCGGAACGGCCGCTCGACGTCCCCGTGCCGGTCGAGCACCCCGTCCGGGCCGACGACGGTCACCCCGACGTGAGGTACCTCCCACTCGCCCACAAGGCCGAGGGTCACTCCGCCCGCTCCTCGATGACCCGGCCGCCGAGCAGGTGTTCGATCACCGGAGGGCCGACCGCCGTGGTCCCCTCCAGGTCCGCGTCGTCCCGGCTCGGCTCGTCCTCGGCGAGGGAGACCCGCTGCGCGGGTGCTGGGGAGACCGGGGTGCTCACCCGTCCCTGGCCGGTCGCACCGGGACTCCCGTGGCCGGTGCCCCCGCGCGGCGCGGCGGCGGAGCGGCCCGGGGCGCCGGTGACGGCACCCCCTGCGGCCTGGCCCTGTGCGGTGACGGGCGGACGGCGAGCGGAGCGGACGGGCTCGTCCTCCGGCGGGGGCTCGTCCTCGGGAGGTGGTTCGTCCGGCCACGGCACGTCGTCCTGCGGGGGCCGGACGGCGCGGGGGTCGCCACTGCCGCGCAGGTTGCCCCCGCCGCGGGCCGGAGGCGGGCTCGCGGATTGCCGCCCGGTCGGGCCCGTGGACCAGGACCGGTCGGTCGGACCGGACGCACCCGCGGGTCGGGAGCCGGTCTCGGCAGGCCGATCGCCGTTCTCGCGCCGGTCGGCGGCGGCGTCGGGGGTCCGGCTTCCCGCGCCGTCCCGAGAGCCTGACGGGCCTGACGGGCCTGACGGGCCGGGAGCCTGCCGCCCTGGAGGTGTCGCCGTGGGGGCGGACCGGGGATTCGCTGCTCCCGACCCGCCACCCGCTCGCTGGGGCGAGCCGCCGGATCGCTGCGGAGCGCGGTCGCCGGCCACGGCCTCGACCCGACAGTCGAGGCCGAGTACCTCGACGAGTGCCTTGCGCAGGTAGTCCGCGTGCGCCCCGCGACCGAAGTTGGCCGCGAGCCCTGGTGACCCGAAGCCGAGGAGCAGCCGCTGCCCGTCGCAGTCCAGCACCTGGGCGTGCTGGGAGACCAGGGTCCAGGTGGTCCGCCGGATCCCGGAGAGGACGCCGAGCACCTCGGTCCACATCGCCCTGACCGCCTCCGTGCCGACGGCCCCGACCGGAGCGGGACCGGCCGCAGGGGCACCGGCAGGAGCGGTCCCGGCCGGGGCGGCGGCGAACGGGGAGGTTCCGGCGGGAGGGGCGGCACGGGAAGGGGTCCCGGCGGGGGCGACGTCACCGCGAGCCGGCGCGGTCGACGGCGGGCCTCCCGCCCGGGCATCCCAGCCCGACGGCGAGCGGGTGTCCGCCCCGTGGCCCGCAGCCGGCGTCGCACCGGAGGAGCGGAACACCGGTGCGGCCCCGCCGTCCGCAGGAGACAACGGTGCGGCCCCGGCAGCCGCTGGGGACGGCGGTGCGACCCCAGCGCCTACGGGGGACGGCGCAGCGGCCCGGACGGCACCGGCCGAGGTCGCGGCCTCGGCGCCACCGAACCCGCCCACCGTGAGGGCGACACCGACCCGCTTCTCCAGGCGGTCGATCCGGGCGTGCAGGCCGCGCTCGGCGTGATCGGATCCCGGGAGCAGCAGCCGCGCACACAGCAGCTCCAGTTGGAGCCTCGGCGACGTCGCACCGGTCATCTCGGTGAGGGCGGCGTTGGTGACGTCCGCGGCCCGGGACAGCTCGGCCTTCCCGAAGGCCCCCGCCTGCTCACGCATCCGGTCGAGCTGGTCGGCGGGGGTTCCGCGCAGCACGGCGTTCGCGCCGTCCGGTACCGCGGCGACGACCAGCAGGTCACGCAGCCGTTCCAGCAGGTCCTCGACGAAGCGCCGCGGGTCGTGGCCGGACTCCACGACCCGGTCCACGATCCCGAAGACTGCGGCGCCGTCCCCCGCGGCCAGCCCCTCGACCACGGAGTCCAGCAGCGCGGAGTCGGTGTAGCCGAGGAGCGACACGGCAAGGGAGTAGGTGAGCCCCTCGTCGCCGGCACCCGCCATGAGCTGGTCCAGCACCGAGAGCGAGTCCCGGACGGACCCGGCGCCCGCCCGGACGACGAGCGGAAGCACGCCCTTGCCGACCGCGACCCCCTCCTGGGCGCACAGGTCCGCGAGGTAGTCCTGCAGGGTGCCCGGGGGGACGAGGCGGAACGGGTAGTGATGCGTCCGCGACCTGATGGTGCCGATGACCTTCTCCGGCTCCGTGGTCGCGAAGACGAACTTCACGTGCTCTGGAGGTTCCTCCACGATCTTCAGGAGGGCGTTGAACCCCTCCTTGGTGACCATGTGCGCCTCGTCGATGATGAAGATCTTGTAGCGCGAGGACGCCGGGGCGAAGGCCGCCCGGTCGCGGATCTCCCGGGCGTCGTCGATCCCCCGGTGGCTCGCGGCGTCGATCTCGATGACGTCGAGACTGCCGGCACCACCCCGGGCCAGCGAGACGCAGGAGTCGCAGGTGCCGCAGGGCTCGGCGGACGGGCCCTTCTCGCAGTTGAGGCAGCGGGCCAGGATGCGGGCGCTGGTGGTCTTCCCGCAGCCGCGGGGGCCGGAGAAGAGGTAGGCGTGGTTGACCCGGTTGCGTTCGAGGGCGGTCGACAGGGGCTTCGTGACATGCTCCTGGCCGATCACCTCGGCGAAGGTCTCCGGGCGGTAGCGGCGGTAGAGCGCTGTCGACACGGCAGAACCCTAGCCGCGCGGGACGACACCCGCGCCACCGGCGATGGCGATGCCCCCCACCCACACGGGTGGTCACCCGCTGTCGGCGAGGCTGGCCCGTGGGTCAACCCGCCACCGGCGAGCGCACCGGGCACCGCCACGACGGAGCCCCGGACGCGAAGGACCCCCCGCGCACCCGCCAGAGCCCACCTACCCTTGCTGCCTTCCGGCCCTGGGGGGGTTCAGCAGGATGACGCCACGCGAGGGGTCACCAGCACTCTACAAGGCATGCCCCGGAACGCCGGATCCACCCACCGCTCCCCCCGGACGGCTGCGCGACCCGACCCGGAAGGACCCCGGCGGGCACGAGTGACCCGGCGTGGTGAGCGCGAGCGACGAACCCGGTGAGCGCGAGTGGCGAGCCTGGTGAGCACGGGCGGCGGACGTGGCGTCCGGTTCGCTAGACTCCTCCGCGGAGGATTCGCCTAGTGGCCTAGGGCGCACGATTGGAAATCGTGTTGGGTTAACCACCCTCAGGGGTTCAAATCCCCTATCCTCCGCGCTCTGACCAGGGGCGATGCCCCCGGAGCATGATCGCTCCGGGGGCATCGTCCCTGTCTGTGTCTCAATTCGTGTCTCAATTGGGCGCTCAGCGAGCCGCACCGGACAGGGGTCCAGCAAGAGGCGGCGGGGTCAGGAACCCTTGCCTCCCAGGGCCTCCTCGCCTACGCCCCTGCCACCTTCCGGGTGATCGTCCACGCCTTCCGGGGCCCACAGGAACCCGTTGATGAGGCCGGCTACGTCGTGGCGGATCGGGTCGCTGACGTGCTGGTAGCGCTTGGCCATCGCGGCATCCGACCAGCCCATGATCCCCATCACGGCCCGTTCGGAGACCCCGAGGATCAACAGGACCGTCGCCGCAGGACGTCGATGGCGGTGGTCGACGGTGGGATGGCTTCCACCGGTGGATGATCAGCCCAGCGTGGCTCCAACTCCCCGCTGGGCTGGCCGTTCCTGATGCTCAACGAACTCCTGCCCGAGACCGAGGACCTCAGGGGTCTTGCGCCGGAGCAGGAGGCGTCCGCGATCGACCACCTGTGCCGCCGCTTGCTCGACTACCTGGATGCGACTCTCTGCCACACGTGACGACACGATGAACGGGCGAGGGTCCCCGCTGGAGCATGCAAGCCAACCGCGTGACACCAAGGAGACACGGTGATCCGCCTGACTGAAACGCAAGGGAGGCCGAGGTGCGTTGGCCGTGGCGGAGAGACGAGCCGGAGGAAGTCAAGCAACGCGAGGAAGGCGCGGAACGCATCATCACCGTCGGCAAGGAACTGGAGTCCGAGGCGGTCGGGCTGGACCAGGTCGACGTCGTCCGAGGCTGGATGCGGGAACTGACGCCCGACTGCGATGGACAGGTGTACGTGCACCGATCGTGGGGGACCCTCGTCGCGATCGCCGATGGACGGCCCCCGGTGTCCGTGACCTTTGTCGACGGCGAGCACGTCTGGTACCCAGTCCCACTCGGCCCGGTAAGCGACCATGAGCCGCTGACGTGGGACCAGGTGGAACGGGTGATGATCCATGCTCTTACGTCGCCGGAGAGGCCTAACTGGCTGCGCTGGGTGCGTCTCGTGTGAGGCCGCCCTGCACAGTCTGGACCCCAACGACTGGAACCCGTTCAGCACAACAGCTCTGCTGGCACTCTGGGAGGCGCTGGACCGGCTGACTAACTCGACCACCCACCACTGCGACCGGTGCGTAGCTGACCGACTGCGTTACTGGTTGCTCACGCCGCCCGTAGTCGAACCAACCCGAGGTCCTGCATCTGTAACGTCTCGCCGTTCTCGTCGACCAGCAATACGGAGACCAGGGCTGGACCGGGCCGAAGCAGCGGGCTGTAGACACACTCGCCCGCCACCACCGCCCGGTGCCACCGTCCATCGCAGGTCACCCCGTAGGCGCCGAGGCCGCTGTGTGGCCAGTACCAGTCGTAGTCGCCGACGTCCTGCCTCACGTCGACCGACACTCCTCCCCCGTCCGCTTCGAGTGAGGGGTCGCAGCGGTAACGGAGGAGCAGCTCGGCGGAACCGGTCCCGACGATCGCCCAACCCCGCAGCACCTCCACCTGCGCCGGCTCATCTACGGCGCTGGCGGCCGGCGCGACGGGGCCGCAGCACAGACCCACGCCTACGATCCCCCGGGTTCCGCAGTTCGTGGGCACACGTCTGTGATTGGTTCCGTATCGTTGCTGGTCACGGGCTCGCGGGTGTCTGCAGGAGCCCGTTCGGGGCCCGAAGTGTGGTAACACGCGTCGGGTGGTCTC
>JAAYAH010000251.1 GCA_012719445.1 Actinomycetales bacterium
AGGGCATGGTGACGCGACGCGACGAACGCGCTGAACTCCTCGTCGTCGTCCCGCGCCATCCCGACCTCCTCACACCCCCACGGCACCGGACCCGACCGGCACCCTCACGACCAGCACGACGCCGCGCACCTCGGACAGGTTGTCATCCGGAAGCCTCCCGAAGGCGATCCACCTCACATGCGTGGGATCGAGGTGGAGAACACCTCGATCCCACACGTCACACGCCTCTCCCGGTGAACACGACAGACCCGGCAGGTCGGTGGCACGGACCGTCCGCCCGGGCCACCCACCCTCCACCTGCCTGTCACTCAACCGGCAGCCTGTCGGCCACCCGACAACCCGTCCGTCAGCCGACGGTCTGTCCGTCACCCGACCCGCCGACACTCCGCGTCCGGCACCGTGCACCGCACGACGACGTCCTCGGGCTCGCTGCCGGGGGTGAGTGTGTACCGGATCCGGATCGTCACGTGCTCGTCGTCCCAGGCGTAGGCGTCGACCGAGTCGTTGTCACCGATGGCGCTGCCCGGCAGGACGACCGTCGCCTCCCCGGTGTCCAGGGACACGATGTCGACACCCCTCGCGCTCTGCTGGGGCTCCCGGCAGTCCCGGCTGTCCAGGACGTACCGCCCGTCGGGGGAGATCCCACCCAGGGCGCCCTCCCAGACCCGGCGGCTCGGGTCCGACAGCGGCACGACGGCCGCGTACAAGCCGATCGGCATGGCCGAGACGTCGCCGTCGGCGTCGACGGTGACGTCAGCTGCCGCCGCGTCCCGCTCGGGGTCGGTGACGACGACGGCGACCAGGTCGGTCCCCGAGGCCCAGGCGTGGTCGTCCGACGCGATCCACCAGTCGTTGCCGGTTCCCCAGCCGGGCACGGGGACCGGGTCCCCGGATCCCGGTGTCCAGAGGAGCGTCCGTTCAGCCTCGATCGCGTTCCTCCCGGTCCGCTGCAGCACCAGGCCCGTGGCGTTCCAGTCCACGATCAGCCAGCCCTCGCCGATCTCCCGCTTCTGCCCGTCGAGGGTCCGCTCGGCGACGACGGAGTCGTCGCCGGCGTCCCGCACGACCGCTCGCTCTGTCCGGGTCCCCCGCGCCTTCTCCTCGCTGACGAGGTAGGCGTACCGGCTGCCGTCCGGGCTGAGCACGGCGTTGCCAACGTCCCCGGAGTCGACGGCCACCGGCTCCTCCGCGCCGTCTGCCAGCCAACCGAGCGACCACACCATGTTCTCGGCCGCGAGCTCCTCCTCGGTGGCGGAGAGCCACGAGACGAAGAGGCCCCGGGAGGTCGCGAACGAGATGTCCGACACGTTGAGCGGGCTGCCCCCCACGGACCGGGGGAAGCCGACGAGGCGCCCGTCCCGGGTGATGAAGCGTTCGGAGCCCACGGAGGTCGCCTGCCCCGTCTCCCGGGGCAGCGAGTCCAGCCACTCCTCGACGCTCGTCGTCGTCGCCGGCGGTGTCCGGTCGTCCGACCTGGTCAGGCCCGGCCCGACCAGCGCAGCCGCCCCCACCAGGGCTCCGGCCGCCGCCAGCGCCGCGGAGACCCGCACCCCGGTGCGGACCCGGCGTGCCCGCCGAGCGGCCCGCAGCGTCCCGGCCACCGGTTCCGGGTTCGCCTGGACGGCACCCGCGACCCCGGTCAGGTCGCGCCGGATGAGTTCCTCGAGAGCATTCACGACACGACCCCCCTTCCGGTGTCGCTCGCCGGTGGAACCGTCTCCGGTCCCGGTGGACCTTCCTCGCAGAGCCCGGGCATGACCGGGCCGAGGCGTTCCCTCAGGATCCGCAGCGCCCGACTGGCCTGGCTCTTCACCGTTCCCGGCGAACAGCCCAGCACCCTGGCGATCTCCGCCTCCGTCAGGTCCTCGTAGTACCGCAGCACCAACACCGCACGCTGCCCCCGCGA
>JAAYAH010000252.1 GCA_012719445.1 Actinomycetales bacterium
GGCAGGGTCAGGCCGACTCGCGCATACGCAGCCTGGGTGAAGCTGGAGCAGTCCCACGCGTTCGGGCCGGCGGCGCCGTACCGGTAGGGGTCACCGATGCGGCTGGTCGCGAACGTGAGCACCGTCTCGATCTGCTGCGCGTCCAGGGTTGCGATGGTGGGGTCGCCGTTGCCGCCGGGTCCGCAGTCGGCGGGGTCGCCGGCGACGATGCCGCCCCCGTAGTGGTGCGCGTAGTGCAGGACGTCGTTGACGTACCAGTCGGCGCGGTTGTAGGCGAACAGGGCGCGGCGGACCCCGTCGGGTCCGGCGGTCACGCCCGAGGCGGTCAGGTAGTTCGCGGCCGAGTGGATTGAGTCGGCGTCGTTACCGATGTCGGCATGGCCGTCGCCGTTGCCGTCGATGCCGTACTGAGTCCAGGTGGCGGGCATGAACTGCATCAGGCCCTGGGCTCCGGCCGAGCTGGTGGCGGTGGTGGCACCGTGGGCGGTCTCGGCCATCCCGATCCCGGCCAGCAGTGTCCAGGGCAGGGCGTACTCGTCCGCCGCCGCCAGGTACAGCGCCTTGACGTGTTCGGGGATTGGGGCGGGCGGGTTGGTCAGGGACGCCAGCCGTGGCTCGCTGGCTGCGGGCAGGGCGAACCCGATCCCGCCCTGACGCGCGCCGGGATCCGCGATCTGTTCACCGGGCGGCGCGGAAGGTGCGGCGGGGACGCCGTTGAGGGGTGCGCCGCGCTGCGCCATGAACGGGACCGGGTCGACGGGTGTGCCGTCGTGGTGGACCTCGAAGTGCAGGTGGTTCCCGGTCGACATCCCGGTGCTGCCCTCGATGCCGAGCTGCTGCCCGGTCCACACCGCGGCTCCGGGTGCGATGCCGGGGGTGATGGTGGCCAGATGCCCGTAGGTGGTGGTGATTCCGTCGCCGTGGTCGATGACGACGTGGTTGCCCAGCCCGCTGGAGTACCTCGCCCGGGTCACCGTGCCGGCGGAGGCGGCCAGGACCGGCCCTGCGCTCGGCAGCGAGGTCATGTCCTGGCCGTTGTGCATGCGGTAGGTGCCGAGGATGGGGTGTTGACGCATCCCGAACCCACGGGCGGAGAGGGCGTAGGCCTGGTGGTACGGCGCCCGCCACTGCCCTGCCCCGGCGGGCAGTTCGGTGATCTCGCAGGTGGCAGCGGCGGTGGTGGCCGCGGTGGAAGCGATCAGGGCGGCGATGAGCAGCGGCGCCCCGAGCAGCCCGACCAGGGTGATGCCGGATGCGGCGATGATCGCCATCATGGGGTGTGGCCTTCCTGTCCGGGTTGCGATGTTCTTCTCTGGCTTGTGGGTTGTTGCGGGTGGGTTCGGTTGGACGTCAGTGGTTTTCAGGAATCGTGTGAAGAGTCATAGGGCGCGTTCGAGGGCCTCGTTGGTCCAGGTGAGGTGCTCCTCGACCGGGTGCAGGAGGGTCTCGACCTTGTAGGCGCGTTCGCCGACCAGCCACAGGGCGCGACCCTTGCGGTGCATCGCCCAGCCGGTCA
>JAAYAH010000253.1 GCA_012719445.1 Actinomycetales bacterium
CGCCAGAACCGAGCCGTCGCGACCCGCTATGACAAACGCGACTTCGTCTGGCGCGGCACCATCGATGTCGCGGCCATCCGCATCTGGCTCCGCGACCCCGCAACCTGATCTACGGGACACGCCCTAGACCCCATCAGTTCGGCCGGTTACCGCTCGATCCGAGTCGTCATCGCGGCCATCCTGGGCCAGACCGAGCCGCTGCGGGAGCACACGGCCGCCCTGTCCGAGGTCCTGCCGAGGCTCCCTGACCTCTTCTTCCTGGCCATGGCCCGCGCGATGCGGGCCCTTGCCCTCACCGAACTCATCCGGGGGGCGACCGACGGCGAGCGCGATGACCTGACCGCCGAGCTCGACGCCTGCCGCGACTGGATCGCCGAACGAGCCGTCGACGCGCCCGCGAACTTCCGACACCTGCAGTGGTGGATCGACGCCGAGCGAGCGGCCGCACGCGGTGAGTCGTTCGCGGCGGTCGCCGCCTTCGACGCCGCGTTGAGCGAGGACGGTGTCCAGGACTGCCCCTGGCATCAGGCACTGATCACCGAACGGGCCGGGCTGGCCTACCTCGATCTCGGCCTGGAACGCGCGGGACGCATGCTGCTCACCACCGCCTACGGGCACTACCGGGACTGGGGAGCCACCGCCAAGACCGCCCAGATGCTGGCCATCCACCCGTTCCTGCGTGAGACCGGCACCAGAGCCGGCCTGCTGCTCACGACGGGCCGACCGGTCCGCCCGACCGGATCGTTCGGCATCGTCTCTGAACCCGGTTCCAGCCAGGTGACGAACCGGAGCACCCCTATCTCCACCGACACCCTGGATCTCCTTGCGATCCTCGACGCGGCCAGGGCGATCAGTTCGGAGACCACCTTGGAACAGCTCCGCACCAGGGTCACCGAGATCCTCGGCGCCATCACGGGAGCCACCACCGTGCACCTCCTGCTCCCCGACCCCGGAGAGGGGTGGCAACTGCCGGTCCCGGAACGACAGGGCGGATCAGCAGCATCCCCTGACGCCGGTCAGACCATGATCGACCTGGAGGAGGCCGGACGCCGCGGCATACTGCCGCTGTCCGCTCTCCGATACGCCCAGCGCACCCGCCAGCCGCTCCTGGTCGCCGATGCCACCCTCGACGATCGGTTCACCGACGACCCCTACCTCACCGGCCTGGGTCACTGCTCGCTGCTCGTGGTTCCGATCTATGCCCAGGGCACCCCCAGGGCGATCCTGGTCCTGGAGAACCGCCTCGCCGCTCGCGCCTTTACCACCGACCGGCTCAACGCGGTCGTGCTCATCGCCGGGCAGTTGGCCGTCTCGCTCGACAACGCCCTGCTGCTCTCCTCCCTGGAACGAAAGGTCACCGAACGTACCGCCGCGCTCAACGCTGCCAACGCTCAGCTCGCCCAACTGAGCATCACCGACGCCCTCACCGGCCTGGCCAACCGCCGCCACCTCAACCAGACCCTGGAGGAGGAGTGGACCAAGGCGAGGGTGTCCGGTGAACCGATCGGCGCCATCATGATCGACATTGATCACTTCAAGCTCTTCAACGACCACTACGGCCACCTCGGTGGCGACACCTGTCTCAAACAGGTTGCCGGCGCCATCCGGCACCATGTCCGGGGCAACGACCTCGCCGCGCGGTACGGCGGGGAGGAGTTCGCGGTCATCCTGCCCGGCGCCACCTGGGACGCCACCCGTCAGATCGCCGAGCGCATCCGGGCCGCGGTGGCCGCACTCGACGAACCGCACCAGCAGTCACCGTTCGGCTTCGTCACGATCAGTGTCGGGGTCGCCTCGACCGTCCCGGACGACGTGACCTCCCCGGAACGGCTCGTCGCCGCGGCGGACACCGCCCTGTACGACGCCAAGAACAGCGGACGGAACCAGGTCGCCAGCGGAGAATTGCATCGAGCACCCTGACAGACCCCAACGTCGATCACTGATCGCAGGAATGCGCCGTGGAGTAAGGTCACGTTCGGGAGTAGTCAGACGTCAGAGCGTAATGTCTGACCTTCAGGATCCCCCGATAATCCTGCAGGTTCTGCCCTGACCGTCACTGATCGGGGAGCGTCAATCCTCGGCAACAGTGTCCCGGAGCGCGGCGATCTCACTCAGCGACAGCACCAGACCAGCATGGTCATCGGTGTCCTGATCGGCAACGGAGATCCGTGGATCGTTGGTCATCCGGCGAGTCGGGCCGGTGTCCAGTTCTTGGGAGCGTCGGAACCCCCTGCGCGTCACACCGAACGCTGTTCTCCCACCACGGGAAGTGAGAACGCGCTGGTCACGGTGGTGGTGTGGTTCGTATGCTGAAACCTCAGCTCCACCCAGGAATGGCCAGGTCAGAGGCATGATCCTCAGACCTGGTCCTTCGTCGTCGGCCCTTGCGGTGGAGCGTCCCGGTCGAACTGTCCGGAGAGGACACCTGCTCGCTGCCGCTCGCCACATCCCCGGTTCCTCGACCAGCGAGCCCACCCGGGCATCGTCCTCATGGACCCGCGGGTACCCGTCCTCGGCGGGTCAAGACCTGGTGGGGACGGGTCGATACCAGGACTGCGAGGAGTCGGAGTGCTGCCCGAGGGACGGACGCATGAGCGGTGGCGACGCCCATGGTCCCCTCGTGGGGATCATCGTTACCGGGATGAACGACTACCACTCGGGAATCCTCGACGGTGCCAAGGCGGTGCTGGCCCGGAGCGGCGTGCCCGCCGTCATGATCGCCAATGAGCCCTACGCCGCGAGGACGTCGGAACTGGCTCTCGCCCTGATCGAGAGCAGGGCCTTCCAGGGTGTGCTCCTGTTGCCGGCCGTCTCCCCGGAGCGCAGTCTCGAACTGCGGACCTGTCTGAGCGCCTCGCGGCTGCCCACGGTCTGCTTCGCCGACGAGGAGCACAACGGGCCGATCGTCAGCGGCGAGAACGACTCGGGTATGTCCGCGCTGATGGGGCATCTCCTCGACGAGTGTGGGGTCCGCCGTCCCGTCCTGATCCGGGGACTACCGCACCAGAACGACTCCACCGCCCGTGAGGAGATCTTCTGCCGTGAACTCGCGGCTCGGCACATCGAGTGCGACGAGGATCGGATCCTGACCGGTGACTTCCGGGAAGACGTCACCTACCGGGTGATGTCCGGTTTCCTGCGGTCCCGCCGGGACCTCGATGCGGTGGTGGCGTCGAACGACGAGTCGGCCTTCGGTGTCATCAGCGCCCTGAACGAGTACGGGCTCGATGTTCCCGAGGACGTTCTGGTCTCCGGGTACGACAACAGTGTCAGAGCCGTGACCAACTGGCCGGGTCTGACGACGGTAGACCAGGACCTCGGTGAACAGGGAGCCGTGGCTGCCGAGATGCTGCTGAGGATGATGGCGGGGGAGACCGTCGAGCAGCGCGTCGTGGTCCCGTCACGTCTGGTGGTTCGCCGTTCGACGTCCAGATCACCCGGTATCAGGGCGGCGTCCGGCCGTACGGAGGCGGCTCCCGGGGCGGACGTCGGCCAGGGAGCCCCGGCATCCGGGCCGTGGCTGGTGAACGGCCGGGTGGTGATCGAGGCCGACCAGGTCGCGTCGGAACTGGAGGCGGCGGCGACGGCGACTCGGGAGACGCGGAAGCAACTGGCGATCCTGAGCACCATCATGGGGCTGAGCCGAACCATGATCCGGTGCGAGTCGGTGTTCGACGTCGTCGATTCTCTCTGTGCCCGCCTCGGCCAACTCGGTATCACCAAGTGCTTCCTGGCACTCCAGGACCGCTCGCTCCGGGAGGAGCCTCCCGGCGGGCTCGACGAACCGCTACGGCTGGCGATGGCCTACCGGGGAGGTGTTCTCGAGACACCGCCGGAGACCCTGTTCCCCTACCGCGAGATCCTTCCGCGAGGGTTGAGAGAAGAACTGGGCACCGGAGTTCCCATCCTGCAACCGTTGTCGGTCGGCGTCAGCACGTTCGGGTATCTCGTCTTCGATGCGGAGCGCCAGTCCGCGGTGCTCAGCGAGTTGTTGCGCGTCGACCTGTCGAGGGCTCTCGACACGGTATTCAACTCACTGAGGGCGAAAGCCTACACCCAATCTCTGGAAAGGGTCGTTGCCGAACGCACTCGTGAACTCCAGGCGGCCTACGAGGAACTCGAGCGATCGGCGATGCACGACGGGCTGACCCAGATAGCCAATCGAGCGACTTTCGACGCCTTCCTCGAGAGACAATGGGCGACGACCATCAGATGCAACACGCCGCTGTCTCTGATAATGATCGACGTCGACTTCTTCAAGGACTTCAACGATCGCTACGGCCATGTCGCAGGTGACAGTGCCCTCCAGGTGGTGGCGTCGTGCCTGCGCCGGTCCGTGCGGGAACGGGACGACATCGTCTGCCGGTACGGTGGAGAGGAATTCGTCGCCGTTCTCCCCAACAGCGGGGCTCAGGGGGCGATGGCCGTCGCGGTTCGCTTCCGCCGAGAGCTCGCGGCAGCGGGGATCCCCCACCAGGCCTCCACCATCTCCCCGCTCCTCACCGCCAGCCTGGGCATCGCCTCCATGCCCTCGGGGAACTTCACCTCTGCCCGCGATCTCGTCCAGGCTGCGGACAGGGCGCTCTACACCGCGAAGTCCCGAGGCCGGGACCGGGTCGTCATGAACGCGGAGAACGTCCCTGTCTCCATGAGCTGAGGGCTGCCCGGGTCACTCCGGCCCGCCTCCGTCACGCGTCGCAGCAGGAGGGTGGGACCAGAGGTGCCGGCCGGACGGCTCCCGGAGTGGTACCGGTCCCCGGAGCGCAGGATTGGCGTGTGGTGGCGACCCTGGGGGACTGTGGCCGGTCGGTACAGGGCCGCGATCCACTCCGGGTGTGCTTCCGGGGACCGGTGGTCGGTCACCGTATACATCTTCGGCGGACTAATCCAGGGTGCCAGCCGTCCGATGTGCCGGGGATGCAGGCTTCCCGGGGTGTTCGCCCCCGGGAATCCCGCATCCCTCGCAGCCGGCTGAGGGGATCACCCGAGGCCGGTGCTCCTGGACTCACGCAGCGCGGCCATCGCCTCGGCCGGGGTGATCACGGGGGTCACCTCGACCAGGTCCCGGTAGAAGGTCCGATGGGGGGCGAACCGGCGCCGGAAGTCGGTCACGTCGTCCGCCTCCCAGATGTTCAGCCCGACCTCAGGGTCGTAGCGGTGGCAGTACGTCGACCGGAGGGCACTGTGGTCCAGGGTGCCGTCTCCCAACTGTCGTCCCAGATCGTCGAGCTGGTCGACGTCAATCCTGACCTTGACGAAGAAGAGCATGTCCGCCTCCACGGAGTGGTCCGGCGGCCCGGCGATCTCCGGGCCCGTCACTGTGGACGGTGCCCGCTCCGGATCATTTCGCGGTCGGTCCGCACCCGGGTCCTCGCTCGCTCCCGCCACGGCTCGCGGTCCCCAGGACTCTCTGTCCCCCTGGGATCACGGTCACGTCCCGCCCTGTGCTCCGGAGGCCACCGTCGGCAGGGCCCGCAGCACGAACGCGGCCCGCTGGTCGACGCTCAGACAGCCGAGGGTCGCCAGCAGGCAGCCCTCGCGTACCGCCTCGACGTACCATCGCCACTCCGTCTCGACGACCGGGTCGGCCGGGTGGTCACCGGGACGGTCGCGGGTCACCAGGGCGGCTCTGCCGTCACCCGCGGCGCCGCCGCTCGTCCCGCTGAGCCCCGCCCGCTCGATGATCCCGTCCAGCGAGGCGAAGGACCGGGGTGCGGTGGCGCGCAGCCGGTCGAGGCAGGTGTTCCGTGCGATGGCGAACAGCCACGTGGACGGCGCGCAGCCGCCGGTGAACGTGGCCGCCCGCCGGTGCGCCACCCGGCACGCCGTCATCCACCGTCACCGGTGCAGGTCGGGGTCCTTCTGCCGGGCACGGGTCCGGAGCGTGAACACCGAGTCGCCGCTGAGCACCCCGCCCCGGCCGAGCAGGCGTCCGTGCTCCCAGTTCGACAGGCCGAGTTCGGGGCGGCCGAGGGCGTACTGCCCGTCGACCCACCGGGTGAACCCGTTGCCGACGAAGGGGGCGTCGACCGCGGCGAGGAACCGGTCCTGCTCGGCGTCGTCCTCGCTCACCAGCGAGACCACCAGCCGCGGGCTGTGCCGGTTGAACCACGCGACCGCCTCGTCGACGTCGGCGCACACGGCGAGGCTCACCTCGGGGGAGTTCTCCCACTCCCACTCCCGGCCCAGTTCCTCCGGCCCGGCCAGCGTCTCCGCCTGGAGTTCCTCGACGACCCCCACCGCCCGCTCGACGGGCACGGTGCGGGTGAACCGCTCGGGGTCGACGTCCCCGCGGGAGGCCTCGAGCACGTGCAGCTTGGCCACCGTGCCGCGGTTCGCGGCCGCCCGGTCCACCGCGTCGAGGAAGACGGGTACCAGGTCCGCCGCCCTGGAGGCGGGGATGCAGCAGGTGTTCATCGTGTTGCACACCTTGCGGTCGAGGGAGCGCGTGACGGCGGCGGCGAACCGCGCCGGGTCGGCGTGCTCGCCCGCGACCACCCAGCCCCCACCTGTGCCGTGCAGGCTCACCGGCGTCCCGGCCTGCCGGGCGACCGAGCCGAGCTGGGCGCAGGCCGTCCCCGAGCCACGGGCGACGGCAAGGGCGAGCCGGGGGTCGGAGAACAGTGCCCAGCCCGCCGCCCGGGACGGCGAGTCGAGCAGCCGCACCGCACCGCTCGGCAGCCCGGCCTCGGCCAGCGCGGGCGCGAGGGTGTTGGTCATGATCGCCCGTGCCGTCCCGAGCGCGTCGCTGCCGATCCGGAAGACCACCGTGTTGCCGCTGCGCAGCACGCCGGTGGCGTCGGCGAAGACGTTGGGGCGACCCTCGAAGACGAAGCCGACGACGCCGAGCCCCGCCCGGACCTGCTCGACGGACCAGCCGTCGTGCTCGTGCCGTTCCACCACGTCCCCGCGACCGGACGGCACCTCTGCCCAGCCCCGAAGTCCCGCGATCATGTCGGCCCGCATCCGGTCCGACAGCACCAGCCGGGTCGTGGAGCGACCCCTGGTGCGGGCCGACTCGACGTCCGCGGCGTTCGCCTCGGCGATGGGGGCGAACAGTCCGTCGTCGGCGAGGCGTTCGGCGAACCGGAGGAAGAACGTGCTGATCCGGTCGTCGCCGACCGCGGAGAGCCGGCCGAAGGCGGCGTGCGCGTCGGCGACGGTCCGGCTGGTCAGCTCCTGCTCCGCCGCCGGGATGTGCAGCAGGACCCCGCCCTCGACCGCGACGAGGCGGTCACCCGGTCGGAACGCGGCGGCCAGTTCCGGGCTGACCCGGGTCACCCGGTCACCGCCGTAGAGGATCGCCGTTCCGGGGTCGAGCCGCTCCAGCCGATCGCCGTGACCGTCGGCCGTTCCAGGGGCAGGGGTGGTGTTCATGCCGCCATTATCTGCACAGTCGCACCGGGCCGCGGGACGACATCCGGGCGAGCTGCCGGTCGGCGCGAGGTGCGGGGTCCGGGGGACGGATGGCGAGGAGGTTCACACCCGGCAGCTGAGCTCCATCCCGTCGTCGACGGGGAAGGAGACGCCGGCGTAGCCGTTCCGCGGGTCGCGGACATGGGCCAGGTAACCGGCGAGCTCCGGGAAATCGAGATCATCGGCGAGGACGAGGGCACCGGGGGACAGCACGGGCTCCAGCAGCCGGAGCACCGGGAGGTACAGGTCCTTCCAGCCGTCGAGCAGCAGGAACCCGACCGGGCCCGTGACATCGGCGAGCGTGTCCCGGGCATCCCCGCCGAGCAGCGTGACGAACTCGGCGACCCCGGCTGCGGCGAGGTTGGCCGAGGCCGCCGCCAGCTTCACCGCGCTCAGCTCCGTCGTGACGATGTGCCCGGTGCCGTTGTCCCGAACCGCGGCGGCCAGGTACAGCGTGGAGATCCCGTAGGACGTCCCGAACTCCACGACGGTCTCCGGACGGGTGGCGCGGACCAGCGTGTACAGGAGCTCACCGCAGCGTCGGGACACGGGCATGTAGACGCCGGCCATCCGGTCCGCAGCGTGCAGGGCGTCCGCCCGGTCAGCGGGGTGCGGGGTGTCCGCCCTCTCGGAGAGACCGGGCAGGGAGCCGGCGGGATGGCCCGGTAGGCCAGGGTCCACCGCCGGGAGCACCGGGTCCGCCGCCGCGGGCCGGTCAGGCGGCAGGGTCGCCACGGTGAGGTCGTCCTGGTCGGCCGCGTCGTGGAGCCGGTCGAGGACGTCGCGGAGGATCGGGTCGAGCAGGGAGTTCGTCATGTGTCTTGTCTAGACGCAACGTTGCGTCTTGTCAAGCACTCGATACACTCCCGGCGGAGGTGAGGATGGGCGAGTCGCAGCTCCCGGGGGATGCCGCCGGACCGGTCAGGCACCACGGCAACCGGCACGGTCGCAGCGAGGACGCCAGGCGCGCGGTGATCCGGGCCGCGGACGACCTGCTCGTCGAGCGGGGGTTCGCCGGGGTCACCATCGAGGGCATCGCCGCCAGGGCCGGTGTCGCCAAGCAGACGATCTACCGCTGGTGGGGCTCGAAGGTCGACGTCCTGTTCGACACCTTCCTCGAGGACGCGACCGAGCAGCTCGCCCCGCCGGACAACGGCACCGTCCGGTCCGACCTGACCGCCTACCTCCGGCAGCTCGCCGCGTTCCTCACCGAGGACGACGCCGGTGCGGTACTCCGAGCCCTCGTCGGCCAGGCGCAGCACGACCCGGGGCTGGCGCGGACGCTCCGCGAGAGCCACCTGGACCAGCTCAGGAACCGCGAGTTGGCGATGCTCGACCGCGCGGTGGGACGGGGCGAGCTGCCGGCGGGGCTCGACCTCGACGAGGCCCTCGACCGGCTCGTCGGGCCGGTGTACCACCGGGTCCTGGTCACCGGGGGACCCGTCGGACCCGAGGTCACCGACCGGTTCGTCGACGCCTTCCTCGCTGCCTGTGCGGCCGCAGGGGAACCCGCGCCGGTCCCGCCGGATCAGGGCTGAGGCCGGTCCCCGTCCTCGTCGGCGGGCACGGGGACGGTCGGGGAGACCGTCTCGGCGGTCCCGGAGATCGCCTCGGAGACGGTGCCCGGTTCGACGACCACCTCCCCGACGGGTTCGCCCGGGCTGTCACCGGCCGGCCCGTCGGCCGCCGCCTGCTCGCTGTGCGCGAGCGGGGCCGCGGCCGGTGGCAGCAGGTCGTCGTCCGTCCACAGGTCCTCGTCACCGGCGCCGACACGGCGCCACTCCTCGAGCCGGCGGTTGCGTCGCCAGGCGATCGCGGCGGCGATCGCGGCGGCGATCGCGAGCAGCAGGACCAGGCGGCCGCGGTGCCGCTTCGGCTCGTCCACCGGGTCGGCCGATCGATCCGGCTCGTCGTCCCCGGCCACCGCCCTGGCCGCGACGACCGTTGCCGCTGCCGCGCTGAGGGCGCTGACGATCCGGGGCAGCAGGTCCTCGACGAGCCGGTCCCGTGCGGCGTCGACGGCGGGCGCGAGGCGCTCGGCGGCCTGTCCGACCGCCGGTGCGGTGACCTCCCGGCCGCGCTCCCAGCCCTTCTCGAGCACCGGTGCCGCCCAGTCGCGCGCGGCGGACACCCGGGGTGCCGCCCAGTCCCGCGCCGTCCCGGCGGCCTCCTCCGCCGCCCTGATCCCGCGATCGGCGACCGGGGCGATCCTCTCCCTGAGGGCGGTGGCCCGTTCACGAACCTGCTCCACGACCGGTTCGCCCGAGCTTCTGCGCTTCACGACTCCTCCTCCCGCCCGACGGGATCGTGGCCGGGCCCCCGGCGACCGCCCGTCATGACTGATCGTGACATCTTCTCGCGAAGAACGGCTCGCACCAGTGCACTCCGGGATGCGCGTCCGCGCTACCCCCGTGACAGACTTCGACACGTGCCGCTCGGTCCTTAGCGCTTCCCGGGCGGCCCGGACCGCCGTCACGACGGCCGGCGCCCGCCGGGACGGTTCCGGCCGGCACGACGGTGACCGGTCCGACAGGCGCCAACAGTCGATGTGTGAAAGGCGATCCGGTGACCGAGCCGCTGCCAACCCCGCTGTACGCGACCCTGCACACGAACCGCGGTGACATCAGGTGTGAGCTGTTCCCCAACCACGCTCCGAGGACGGTGCGGAACTTCGTCGAGCTCGCCGAGGGCACCCGCGAGTGGCAGGACCCGCGGACCCGTCAGCCGAGGACCGACCCGTACTACGACGGCCTCTCCTTCCACCGGGTGATACCCGACTTCATGATCCAGGGTGGCTGCCCGCTCGGGACCGGAACCGGGGGGCCCGGCTACACCTTCGACGACGAGATCCACCCGGAGCTGTCCTTCACCAAGCCCTACCTGTTGGCCATGGCCAACGCGGGCCTGCGGATGGGGCGTGGCACCAACGGGTCGCAGTTCTTCGTGACCGTCTCGGCCACCACCTGGCTGCAGGGCAAGCACACGATCTTCGGTGAGGTCGTGGACGACGCGGGCCGCAAGGTCGTCGACTCCATCGCGGCGACCTCGACCGACGCCCAGGACCGGCCGCTGGAGCCGGTGGTCATCGAGCGCGTGACGATCGAGCGCGGATGACCGAACCTCCGGTCGACGGGACGGCGTCGGACACCGACGCCGTCCCGTGCTGCCCGCGTCACCCCGACCGCGAGTCCTACGTCCGGTGCCAGCGCTGCGAACGGCCGGTGTGCCCGGAGTGCCAGCGCCCGGCGGCCGTCGGCGTCCAGTGCGTCGACTGCGTCCGGGAGGGCGCCCGCAGCGCCCGGGCGGCCCGCACCGTCTTCGGCGGCGCGAACCCGACCGGTCGACCGGTGGTCACCATCGGTCTGGTCATCGCGTGTGCCGTCGCCTACCTGGCCCAGATCGTTCCCGGCAGCAGCGTCACCGCCCGGTTCGCGTTCGTTCCGTTCCTGGCGGCCGAGGAGCCGTGGCGGTTCCTCACCTCGGCGTTCCTGCACTCCGAGTCGCTGCCGCTGCACATCCTCTTCAACCTGTACGCCCTGTGGGTGGTGGGCCCCTACCTGGAGGGACTCTTCGGACGGGTGCGGTTCCTGGCGCTGTACCTGCTCTCCGCCGTCGGCGGCTCGGTCTTCGTCTTCCTGCTCGCGGTGCCCGGGGTGCTCAGCACCTCCTGGCGGACGGCTGTCGTCGGAGCGTCGGGGGCCGTCTTCGGGTTGTTCGCCGCCGTCGTGGTGCTGCACCGGAGGCTGGAGCGGGACTCCCGGGCCATGGTCGGCCTGATCGTGGTGAACCTCGTCATCGGGTTCATCCCCGACCTCGGCATCGCCTGGCAGGGCCACCTGGGCGGGCTGATCACCGGGGCGGCGATCGCGGCCGTCCTCGCCTACGCTCCCAGGGAGGGCCGGACCGTGATCCAGGTGCTCGGGACCGCGGGGGTGGCCCTGGTGCTGGTGGCGCTCACGGTGATCAAGATCTCGACGGTCGCACCCGGCCTGCTCGTCGGCCTGCCGGACCTGCCCGGCCTGTGAGGTCACCCCGCTGATCACTCGCCGGTCGGGCGGCCCCTGCCGATCAGAGCAGCGGTGATCGTTCGAGGTGATCGCGCATCCGGGTTGCGCGCCAGTGATCGCGGGTACGGATCGCGTCCACGGTGATGGCGCCCACAGTGCTGGCGGGCACGGATCGCGCGGCTGTGAGCCGATGCCACGGAACTCCGAGGCGGTGGGACGGGAGCCACCTGCACCGCCGGCACCGCGTACCCGGCGAGGATCACCGGCAGGGCGGTAGGACCCCCGGGTTGCCCTCGGATCGGACGAGAACGACAGACACGCGTACGGCAGGGCCGGGTACCCGGTGACGTAGGCGGTCCCCGGCGTCCGGGAACCTCCCCATGCCCGGTGGGAGCCCGCCCGCGTCCCGCTCGGTCCGGAGAGATCCCTCAAGATCTTGGTGGATACGAACCGTGGAGCGTGCCGGATCCACCAAGATCTTTTCGCTGCCGTCCACCCCGACCTCACACCGCCGCGTCGCGCCCTGTGCCACCCCGAGAACCCGGTCGAGCCGTCGGGCCGACCCAGGTTGACACTCACAGCAAGGGGATATCCACAGATCGTGAACACCATGTGAATGACATCGACGTAACTACACAGGTGTGAGTAACCCTGTGGATAACCGGTCGCGCCCGTGATCGCACCAGGCCAGGCAGGCGGTGGGTACGCCGGAGGGACGGTCAGGGAAGGGAATCCGGTCGTGCGGAGGCGCCACGGCGGTACGACGAACCGGACGACAGCGGCACGCCAGTGCGTCGGATCGCTCGGCCGGGAGCGGTGGAGGTGTCACCCGGTTCCACGTGAATCCGCCGGGAACGGCATGTCCTGCCGCGATGCCGACGGGCAGAGCCCACGGGGGAGGCGTCCCGGGTGAGACGCACCGGCACGCACCGCGACGGACATCGCTCGCCCCGCCCACGCCGCAGACGCGCATGACGTGAACGTGAGGGTCTCAGCCGCCGTGGTCAGGCAGGGAGCAGCCGGATGGACCGGTCGGAGGGACCGGGGATGTCAGGGCCGGCCACGGGGGTCACCGGGCCGGAGACGGGTGGCTCAGCGCCAGCGCGTCGTCATGAGGAAGCCCGAGAGCCCGATGGCGAACCCGATGACGAGGTTGCCGTGGCCGATACCGGGGATCGGGTACTCGGTCTGGGTGACGTAGTAGACGACGATCCAAGCGAGCCCCAGCAGCAGCAGGCCGACCATGACCGGAAGGAACCACGCGGGGTTCGGCTTCGGCGGTCCGGATTTGGCTGCCGGCGGGGTGAAGGCGCTCTTTCGCCGAATCCTGGACTCGGGCATGACGGTTCTCCTGGCGTGGCGGACGGGCAACGCGACTAGCGTAGTGGTGTGTCGCTGCCAGAGCACCGCCTCGTCCGCCGACCGACCATGAGCACGATCGGTGTCACCGTCGTGCTCGCCATGGCCGGTGTGCTCTTCGCCACCAGTGCCGAGACCGCCCGTGGCACCCAGCTCCGCTCGGATCGGTCGGACCTCCCGGGACTGATCAGGGCTCAGGAGGCCAGGGTCGCCGCACGGCTGCAGCGGGTCACCTCCCTCCGCTCCGAGATCGACCAGCAGACCAGCATGGCGGCGAACGGCAGCGACGTGCTCACCCGGCTGCGCCAGGAGACGGATCGCCTGGACGAGGCGGGAGGGCTCGCCCCCGTGACCGGCCGGGCGCTGGTGGTGACGCTCAACGACGCGCCGAAGAACACCCCCCTGCCCGACGGCGTCTCGCCGGACGCGCTCGTCGTCCACCAGCAGGACGTCCAGGCCGTGGTGAACGCCCTGTGGCTGGGCGGGGCCGAGGCGATGATGCTCCAGGACCAGCGGGTCGTGTCCACCAGCGCGGTGCGGTGCGTCGGGAACACCCTCAACCTCCAGGGGCGCGTGTACGGGCCCCCCTACGTCATCACCGCGATCGGCGATCCCCGCCGGCTCAGGGCAGCCCTGAAGACCAGCGCCGACATCGCCATCTACCTGAACTACGTGAAGATGCTGAGGTTGGGCTGGAAGGTCGAGGAGAAGGCGACGGTGACCATGCCCGCCTTCGACGGAGCGATCGACCTCCGCTACGCCAAGGCGCCGGAGACCGCTGCGGGCGCCGGAGACCAGGGCACGAGGGCATCGGACACCGGGGCGCCGGACACCGGGGCGTCGGGAGACGCGACGCAGGAGGGGACCGGGCGCACCACCTCGGACGACGACACCGGGGCCGCCTCGGCAGGCGCCGGCTCGGACGGCTCCGCCGGGGAGGACGGCGGCTCCACGGACAGGTCCGGAACGGCTCCATGACCCGGACCGTCCCGCCGAGGTCGCTCACCTCCTCCGCCCTCTCGGTAGAGCCCCGGCCCGGGTTCCGGTGGTCTGCCGCCACGTGACCCGCCGACCCGCCACCAGCGACACCACCACCGACCCACCGACAGGAGGGCCTCGATGAGCACGCGCATCCTCGTCGTGGACAACTACGACAGCTTCGTGTGGACGATCGTGGGGTACCTGACCCAGCTCGGCGCGACCTGCGAGGTCAGGCGTAACGACGTCGTCACCGTCGCCGACGCCGCGGGCTTCGACGGGGTGCTGCTCTCGCCGGGGCCCGGGACGCCGTCGGAGGCCGGGGTGTGCCCGGAGATGGTGAAGCACTGTGCCGAGACCGAACAGCCGATGCTGGGGGTGTGCCTCGGACACCAGGCCCTCGGAGAGGTCTTCGGCGGCACCGTGTCGCATGCCCCGGAACTCATGCACGGTAAGACCAGCCTGGTCCACCACGAGGGAACCGGGGTCCTGGAGGGGCTTCCCACGCCGTTCCGGGCCACCCGGTACCACTCCCTCGCGGTGCTGGCCGACACCGTCCCCGACGCGCTCGCCGTCACCGGCCGCACCGAAGCGGGCATCGTCATGGCGCTGCAGCACCGGGAGCTGCCGCTGTACGGGGTCCAGTTCCACCCCGAGTCGGTGCTCACCGAGGGCGGGCACCGACTGCTGGCGAACTGGCTGGCGCGATGCGGGGATCCCGATGCCGTGCGCCGCTCCGAAGGTCTCGCCCCTCTCGTGCGCCACTGATCAGTGCGTCACTGCTCGTGAACTCTCGTTCGAGCGTCACTGATCAAGCGTCACCGACCGGGCGTCACCGACCGGGCGTCACCGACCGGGCGTGATTGACCGGGCGCCACCGAGACGAGGCGGGTCCGCCGTCGAGGCGAGGGGTTATCCGGTCGAGGCGAGGGGTTCTCCGGTCGGGGCGAGAGGTCGGGTCCCCGAACCCGCACCGCGAGCCCGGGGACCCCGCCCTCAGTTCCGGTTGCCCGGCATGCCCTCTTCCATCGTGGTGGTGGTCGTCGTCGGCGACGGGGTGGTGGTGGTCGTCGTCGGCTCGACGGTGGTGATCACGGTGGGCTGCTTGGACACCAGGAGGGTGATCGAGCTGCCGATGGCCACCCTCTGGCCGTTCGCCGTGCTCTGCTCGAGCACCTTTCCCGGTTCCACGGTGCCGTCCTCCTGCTCCCGCACCCGGATCTTGAACCCGAGGGCCTCCAACCGGGCCTTCGCCTTCCCGAGCTCGTTGTCGGTGACCTCGGGGACGATGACGAAGCCGGTGGAGACGACGAGCCGGACGCTGGTCTCCGGAACCGCGTCCTCACCGGCCCCCGGCTCGGTCTGGATCACCGTGTTCTTGTCGTAGAGCTTCTTCGACTTCTCGACGATCTGCTCGGTGAGGTCCTGGTCCTCGTGGGTCGTGGCGACCGTCAGCCCGGCCTCTACGAGTTTCGCCGTCGCCTCCTCGACCGAAAGGCCCTCGACGTCGGGGACCTCGATGCTGTCCGGCCCCGACCCGACGGTGAGGTACACCCGGCTGCCCCGGTCGAAGCTGCCCTGGAGCGGATCCTGTTCGATCACCAGACCCTTCTTGTCCGGCGTCGACTGCTCGGTCGTGGTGGAGACCACGAAGCCCTTGTCCTCCAGGGCCTTGGTGGCCTCGGCCACCGGCTGGCCGACGACCGAGACCATCTCGATCTTCTCGGGGACCTTCTCGTCGTCCCCGCCGAGCATCCCCGACAGCCACCAGGCACCGAGGACGAAGGCCGCGAGGACGGCGAGGACCAGCAGCACGTAGGCGGGTCCGCGGTTCCGCTGTTGCTGCCGTTCGTCGGCGAGGGAACGCCGCGAGGGGTAGCCGTTCCCGTACGGGTCGGCCCCGTACTCCTCACCGAGACCGGCCGGGGCCCCGGGCAGCATCGCGCCGGAGGCGGCCATGGTCCGGGTGCCCGCGCCGGTTCCGGGCAGGTACTGCGTCGCGGTCTCCCCGCCGACGAGCTGCGTCGCCGCGGTCAGCGCCGGCGCGGCGACCCGGCGGCCGGCCAGGGCTGCGTCGACGTCCTGGCGGAACTCGGTCGCGTTCTGGTAGCGCTGGGTGCGCTCCTTGGCCAGGGCGTGCATGACGATGCGGTCGACCGACTCGGGAACCGCCGGGTTGATGCTGCTCGGCAGCGGCGGCTCCTCGCGGACGTGCTGGTAGGCCACCGACACCGGGGAGTCGCCGATGAAGGGCGGCCGCCCGGTGAGCAGCTCGAAGAGCAGGCAGCCGGTGGAGTACAGGTCGCTGCGGGCGTCCACCTGCTCGCCGCGGGCCTGCTCCGGGGAGAGGTACTGGGCGGTGCCGATGACGGCGTGGGTCTGGGTCATCGTCGCCGAGGAGTCGGTGAGCGCCCTGGCGATGCCGAAGTCCATGACCTTGACGGCACCGCTCGGGGTCACCATGACGTTGGCCGGCTTGATGTCCCGGTGCACGATGCCGGATCGGTGGCTGTACTCCAGGGCGGAGAGGACGCCGGAGGTCGCCTCCAGCGCGAACCCCGTGTCGAGGGCGCCTGATCCGGGCGGGGGCTCCGAGCCGGGCGGCATGGCCGCGGTGATCCGGGCCTTGCTCTCCTCGATCATCTCGCGCAGGGTGTGGCCCTGCACGTGCTCCATGACGATGTACGGCAGCATCGTCGTCCCGCCGGTGGCGTCCCGGACCAGTTCCTCGCTGGTGTCGTAGACGGCGACGATCGCGGGGTGGTTCAGCGCCGCGGCCGACTGCGCCTCACGACGGAACCTGGCCTGGAACGTGGGGTCGCGGGCCAGGTCGGTCCGCAGCAGTTTGACGGCGACAGTGCGCCCAAGGCGGGTGTCGTGGCCGAGGTGCACCTCGGCCATCCCGCCGCGGCCCAGCAGCGCACCGAGCTCGTAGCGGTTCCCCAGGACACGGGGGTTCTCGTTCACCAGTTCCATCCCTCGTTCGTCACCAGCCACCCGGCCTGCCCGCGCTGTGCATTCCACTCACCCTCCGGTCGAGGCGACGACCACGACGGTCGACCCTCGCACGAGGAGCCCCTCCGGCTCAACGCGGACGACGCTTCCTGCGGGCAACGCGGAGGACTCCTCCCGGATCTCGGCGACCATGCCGCGGTCACCGAGGATCCGGGCGACGTCGGTCGCCGGCTGCCCCTGGTAGTACTCCGTAAGGACCTCGATCCGTTCTGGACCCGGTGCCTGCCCCCCAGTGTCGACCGGACCGGTCGTCGTCGTCACACTCGGGTCCGTCTCGCTGCGCGTCATGGCCGGGCGTGAGGTGCTGCTGGTCCTGCTCGTCGTCGGAGCGGGCTCCGTGGTGAGCGGGTCGGCGGGGGAGGGACTCGGACTCGGGACGACCAGGCTCGGCTGCCCCGGGGCGCTCTGGGCGGCCGGTGGCGCGGTCCCGCCGTCACCGCCCTGGGTGAGCAGGATCCCGACCAGGACCAGGAGGGTCGCCCCGGCCAGCACGAGCAGCGGGGTGCGGGTCGACCCCCGGTTCCACCACGCCGTCCCGGTGAGGTGAGCCCCTCGCTCCGACCTCCTGGTGTCGGCCCGGCTGCGGAAGGAGGGTGCCTGACCGGCGTCGACCGCCGGGAGAGGTGCCGTGCCCGGGCCGCCGACCCTCTCGACGACCGTCGGTGCCTCGACCGGGTCGGTGCTCGTCGCCGCGCCGGCGGGTGCGCCGGCCGCTCCGACCGTCGCTGCCGCCGCGGCGTGCTCCCGCTCGGGGGAGACGACACCGCGGGACGAGTACCCGGCCCGGTCGGTTCCGTCGCCGACCGTCGGCCGGAACGCCCTCGGCATGGTGGGGGCTGCGCCGACCGTGGTGGCCGCGGGTGGGGCGATCGTTCGCATCGCGCCACCGCGGCGCTTCCGCAACAGGCCGTCGAGCATGACCGCGAACGCCTCGCAGGTGCGGGGACGCAGGGAGGGGTTCTTCTCGAGGGCACGGAACACGGCCGCGCGGACGTCCGGCGGGACGGACTCGGGCAGGGGCGGAGGCTGCTCGCGCAGGTGCGCGGTGGCGACGGCGATCTGGTTCGCCCCGTCGAACGGTCGCCACCCGCTGAGGCACTCGTAGCCGACGACCCCGAGGGCGTAGAGGTCGGACAGCGGGGTTGCGGTCTCCCCCCTGGCCACCTCGGGAGCGAGGTAGTGCGCGGTCCCCATGACCTGACCGGTCGCGGTGAGGGACTCGTGGTGACGCATCCGTGCGATCCCGAAGTCCGTCATGGTCGCCTTGCCGGCGGGGGAGACGATGACGTTCGCGGGCTTGACGTCCCGGTGCACCACCCCGCGGACGTGGGCCGCGTGGAGCGCGCGCGCGATCTGGGCGAGGAGATCGAGGGTCCGTTCCACCTCGAGAGCCCCGCGCTGAGCGATGATCTCCGAGAGGGGCTCGCCCGCGACCAGTTCCATGACCAGGTAGGCGGTGTCCGCGAACTCGCCGTAGTCGTAGACGGCCGCGATCCCCGGGTGCGAGAGCATGGCGGCGGTACGCGCCTCGGTCCGGAACCGCTGCCGGAACAGGTCCCCCGAGGCGAGGTCGTTCCTGAGGATCTTGACGGCGACCTCCCGGTCGAGGACCTCGTCCACCGCCTTCCAGACCTCGCCCATGCCGCCGACGGCTATCCGCTCGGTGAGCAGGTAGCGCTCGTCGAGACGTTGGCCCACGTGGGTGATCACCGGGACAGCACCGCCTCCATGACCGACTTGGCGATCGGCGCGCCGAGCCGGCCCCCGGACGCGGAGTCGCCGAGCACCCCGCCGTCCTCGATCACCACGGCGACGGCCACCTGCGGGTTCTCCGCGGGTGCGAAGGAGACGAACCAGGCGTTCGGCGGCCTGCCCTCACCCTGCTCGGCGGTGCCGGTCTTGCCCGCGACGGCGACCCCCGGGATCTGTGCCCTGGTGCCGGTCCCGTTGGAGACCACCTTGACCATCATGTCGGTAAGCCGGTTCGCCGTCCGCCGGCTGACCGCCGTGGAGAACCGCTCCGGCCGCGGCTTGCTGATGACCTCGAGCGCGTCACCGCTGCGCACCGTGCGGACCAGCCGCGGCCGCATCACCACGCCGTCGTTGGCGATCCCCGCGGCCACCATCGCCATCTGCAACGGGTGCGTCCTGACGTTGAACTGGCCGATGGCGACCATCGCCGACTGCGGTGCGTCGACCTCGTCCGGGAAGATGCTGGGGGTGGTCTTCAGCGGGATCGTCAACTCCTGGCCGAACCCGAACTTCTCCGCCTGCTCGCGGATCGCGTCGTCGCCGAGCCGCAGCCCCAGGTAGCCGAAGGCGGTGTTGCAGGAGGTCTGCAGCGCCTGGGTCAGGGTGACCCGCCCGCCTCCGCAGGCCCCGCCGCTGTAGTTGGGCAGCGTCGTGCTGGTCTGCGGCAGGTCGAGCCGGGCCGGTCCCGGCAGCACGCTGTCCGGGTCGAACTCCCCGCTCTCCAGCGCGGCAGCGGCCGTCACCAGCTTGAAGACCGATCCCGGCGGGTACAGCCGGCCGGTGATGGCCCGGTTCTCCAGCGGCCGGGACGGGTCGTTCAGCAGGTCCGTCCGGGCACTCCGCACGGTCCGGGCGTTGTGCGAGGCCATCCGGTCCGGGTCGAACCCCGGCTTGCTCACCATGGCCAGCACCTCCCCGGTGTCCGGGTCGAGGGCGACCACGGCGCCGCGCTGGTTGCCGAGGGCGTTCCAGGCGGCGCGCTGGGCCTTGGGGTCGATGGTCAGGTCGATCGACGCCCCGCGGGGCTCCCGCCCGGTGAGCAGGTCGCCCAGCCGCCGGTAGAAGAGCTTCCCCGAGGTGCCGGCGAGCAGGTCGTTCTCGGCGTTCTCCAACCCCGTCGCGCCGTAGACGACCGAGTAGAAGCCGGTGAGGTGGCTGTACTGGGCACCCCGCGGGTAGCGCCGCTGGAACGTGTACGCGTCGTCGACGGGCACCGACTCGGCGATCGGGTCACCCGCGACGAGGATCGGCCCGCGCTCCCGGCCGTACTCCTTGTACAGCGCCCGGACGTTGTCGGGCCGGTCCGCCATCGACGGCACGCTGAACACCTGGATCCAGGTCGCCCCCACGAGCAGCAGGGCGAAGAGCAGCGTCACCACGCTGCCGAGCCTCCGGATGGGGGTGTTCACGGCACCATCACCCTCTCCCGGGCACCGGCACCAGGGCCACCCGAACCAGAGCCACCGGCACCAGAGCCACCGGCACCAGGGTCACCGATGTCGTGGCCACCGGAACCGGGGCCACCGGAACCGGGGCCATCGCTGCCGGGGCCATCGGGACCGGGGCCATCGGGACCGGGGTCACCCGGACCGGGGTCGACCTCGACGGGACGGGCATCGTCGGCGTCGACGCCTGCCGGCACGCCGCCCTCCCCGGAGGCCGCCGCGTCGGTCCCCTCGGCGTCGTCGTCGAGGTACTCCTCGTCCTCCTCCGGGTCGAGGAACGGGGCCGGGATCGCCGGAACGATCGGGGCCGGTCGCCGGGCCGAGTCGGAGATGCGCAGCAGCAGGGCGACGATCATCCAGTTGGACAGCAGCGACGAGCCGCCGTATGCCAGCAGCGGCATGGTCAGGCCGGTCAGCGGGATCACCCGGGTCACCCCGCCCGCGACCACGAACACCTGCAGCGCCACCGAGAACGCCAGACCGGAGGCGAGCAGCTTGCCGAACCCGTCCCGCACCCCGATGGCGGTGCGCAGCCCGCGTTCCACGAGCAGCCCGTACAGCAGGAGCAGCGCGAACAGCCCGGTGAGGCCCAGTTCCTCGCCGACGGAGGAGATGACGAAGTCGCTCTCCGCGAACGGCACGATGTCCGGCCGCCCCTCGCCGAACCCGGTGCCGAGCAGCCCGCCGCTGGCCATCCCGTAGAGGGCCTGCAGCAACTGGTAGCTGCGGTCGGCGTTCTCCGGGTCGAACGGGTTCAGCCAGATGTCCACCCGGGTCTGCACGTGGGAGAACATCGTCCAGGCCCCGAACGCGCCCGCGCTGAACAGCAGCAGGCCGATGACGATCCAGCTCATCCGCTCGGTCGCCACGTAGAGCAGGGCGACGAACAGGCCGAAGAACAGCAGCGAGGTGCCGAGGTCGCGCTCGAACACCAGCACGCCGAGGCTGGCCAGCCAGGCCACGAGCAGTGGCCCGAGGTCGCGGCCGCGGGGGAGCTGGAGGCCGAGGAACCTCCGCCCGACGAGGGAGAGCGAGTCGCGGGCGGTCACCAGGTACCCGGCGAAGAACACGATGAGCACGATCTTCGCCAGCTCGCCCGGCTGGAAGGACGAGAACCCGAGGTCGATCCAGATCCTGGCCCCGCGCACCTCCAGCCCCAGCCCCGGCACCAGCGGCAGCAGGAGCAGCACCAGGCCGCCGGCCATGGTGGTGTAGGTGTACCGGCTGAGCAGGCGGTGATCGCGCACCAGCAGCAGGACGGCGACCGCGGCCCCGGTGCCCAACGCCGTCCACAGCAGTTGGCGGGGATACAGGGCCTCGCCCAGCTTCGCCTCCTCGGCGACGTCGAGCCGGTGGATGATCACGAGCCCGAGCCCGTTGATGGCCGTGGCGATCGGCAGCATCACCGGGTCCGCGTACCGGGCGCGCAGCCGCAGCACCACGTGGATCGCCCCGGAGAGGGCAGCCAGCCCGGCGCCGAAGGCGAGGAGGTCAGGAGGCAGTTCGTCCGACTCGGCGATCCCCACGAGCCCGTACGCCCCGACCGCGATGCCGAGGGCCAGGATCAGCAGCGCGGCCTCGACGTTGCGTCGGGTCCGGGGGGCAACCGGGGTGACGACCGCCATCAACCGATACCTCCGCAGTCCTCCGGTGACGGCGGATCCGACGTACGGGGAGCGGTCCCGGTTCCCGTCGGCGAGGTCGTGGGCGTCGTGGTGGCGGTCGTCGTGCCGGGGGTGCGGGTGCCGTCCTTCGTGCCGGTCGGGGACTCACCGACCCGGGGGGACGGGGTCTCCGGTGAGTGGCCGGCCCGGGCGGCCCGGCAGGCCGCGACCTGCTCGCGCAGGGTGGTGATGATCTGGTCGGCCGAGGCGCGGTCCTCGGCGACGATCCCCTGGGTGACCCGCTGCCGCGAGTAGGTGGGCAGTTCCCGCACCGGCACGTCACGGGCGACGCTCTCCAGCCGGGACAGCTCGACCGGGCCGAGGTCCTGCGACAGGCCGCGGTAGACGGCGGCGAAGCCGTCCGACGGCGCGACGTAGAACTGCCGCTGGCTCCAGTACCACCCCCCGTACCCGGCACCTGCCAGGAGGACGACGGCGAGGAGCCCGCCGAGCCCGCGCCGCAGCGCTCTGCCGCGCCGCTGCTCCGCGGTCGGTCGCGCGGCGCCGGACTCGTCGTCCGGGTCCGCGGGAGCTGTCAGCGCCGCGGCCCGCTCCGCGGACGACCCGAGCGACGGCGGCCGGGGCGGTTGGCGCTTGGCCGCGGCCCCGACAACGGTGGGCACGCTGCCCGCCTCGGGTCCCGCCTCGATGATGTCCGCGACGACGCAGGTCACGTTGTCCGGAGCCCCGGCGCGCAGCGCGAGCTGGACGAGCGCGTCGCAGGTGCTGGCCGGGCCCGCGTCGACGGCGAGGGTCTCCTGGAGGGTGTCGAAGCTGACCACGCCGGACAGGCCGTCGGTGCACAGCAGGTACCGGTCGCCGGGGCGGGCCTCACGCATGGACATGTCCGGCTCGGCGTCCTCCACCAGGTCGCTGAGCACCCGCATGAGCACCGACCGCCGCGGGTGGTGCTCGGCCTCCTCACGGGTCAGCCGGCCCTGGTCGACGAGGGTCTGCACGAAGCTGTGGTCCCGGGTGAGCTGGGTGAGCTCGCCGTCCCGCAGCAGGTAGGCCCTGGAGTCCCCGATGTGGGCGACGGCGAGCAGGTTCCCGCTGCGCAGGATCGCCGACACCGTGGTGCCCATGCCGGCCAACTCCGGCTCCTCCGCCACCCGTTCCAGCAGCCGCTGGTGGGCCGACGCGATGGCCTTCGACAGGTGGGTCAGGGCGTCGTCGGCGCCGTGGGACTCGCCGTCGAGCGGGGCCAGTTCGGCGATGGCGAGCGACGACGCGATGTCGCCACCCGCGTGCCCGCCCATACCGTCCGCGACGACGAGCAGGTGCGGGCCCGCATAGCCGGAGTCCTGGTTGTTGGATCGCACCAGGCCGACATCCGACCGTGCCGCGTAGCGCAGGGCAATGGCCACGGGCCGCTACCTCCGGAGCTCGAGCACGGTCCGGCCGACCCGGACCGGGACGCCGACATCGAGGGGAACGGCGCCCTCGACCCTGGTGCGGCCGATGAAGGTTCCGTTCGTCGATCCCAGATCCTCCACGAACCAGCCGGACTCCTGTGGGAAGAGCCGTGCGTGGCGCGTGCTGGCGTAGTCGTCCTCGAGCACCAGGGTGCACTCCGGCGCCCTGCCGATGAGGATCGGCGCCTGGCCGAGGGCCAGCGTCGTCCCCTGCAGGGACCCCTCGGTGACGACGAGCACGCGTGGCCAGCGGCGCTCGGCCGGCGCCCGGCCGCGCTGGGGGTACGCGGGGCCCGGTGCCGGCCGGGAGGACGGCCGGTGGGTGATCTGGGTGCCGTAGAGGTCGCGGCGGATCACGCCGACGACGGACAGCACGAGGAGCCACAGCAACGCGAGGAAGCCGAGGCGGAGCAGCGTGAGGGTCAGTTCGCTCATCGACCGAAGGTCACCGTGCCCCCGTTCGTACGATGATCCTGGTTCGACCCATGGTCACCGTGCTGCCGTCGGCGAGCGGCTCCGCGTGCACCCGCTCGCCGTCGACGAAGGTCCCGTTGGTCGATCCCAGGTCGACGAGTCGCGGCCGTCCGTCGAGCACGTGGATCTCCGCGTGCCGACGGGACACGCCGGGGTCGTCGAGGATGATGTCCGCCTCCGAGCTGCGCCCGAGGACGGTGACCGGCCGGGTGAGCCGGTGCACGCGACCGTCGATCTCCAGCGCGGTGACCGAGGGGGCCTGGGGCGGCTCCGCGCGGCGGGTCGGCACGACGTCCGGGTCCGGTCGCGACGGGACCGGTGCCGCCCCTCCCGCCCCGGCCGGGGGCGGGCCCGCGGTGGCCCTGCGGGCGCCGCTACGGGCCCGGACCGTCGAGCTGCGCACCCGGAACAGGCCGGTGTCGAGGTCCTCCGCCTGTTCGAAGGTCACCCGGATCGGGCCGACGAAACCGTAGGCCTGCTGCGAGGCGTGCCGTTGTACGGCGCTGCGCAGCTCGTCGGCGAGGGCGTCCTGCCACTCACCGAGCCGCTGGTAGTCGGCGGAGCCCAGTTCGACGACGAAGCTGTTGGGCGCGAGCGTCCGGTCCCGGTCGACGACGGCGGCACGGTCGTCCACCTCCCGGCGCAGGGCGCTCGCGATCTCAACCGGCTGGACCTCGCTCCGGAACGCCTTGGCGAAGGCGCCGCTCACGGCACGCTCGATGCCCTTCTCGAAACGGTCGAGCACTCCCACGGGCGCACCTCCTCCGGCTGCGAGTCCTTCGTCGACGCCGTCAGCGTCCCGGCCGGACGCTCGGCTGGTGCCCGGCCGTTCACCGTCACCTGTCGGCCGGCGCATACCAGCCACCATCAGTCAGCCTAATGGCGCTCTGCCGTCCAGCCGATACAAAGTGGACGGGTGGAGTCGGCGCGTCCACCAGGATCATCCTCCGGTAGGAGAGCATCATCCACCCCGGGGAGCGTGCGATCGGTCGCTCCGTGACCGGGAGGGGGACCGCGCGGCGTACTTGGTCGGAGCCGGGGAGGGCCGCATGCTAGCCTGGCGATCGCTCGCGCGAGTGGCGGAATAGGCAGACGCGCACGGTTCAGGTCCGTGTGTCCGAAAGGACGTGGGGGTTCAACTCCCCCCTCGCGCACCACATCTCGATCCCCGGATCCCTTGTCTCGGATCGTTGGGTCCCTCGTCTCGGATCGTCAGACGCGCTGTCCCGGTCGTGCTCCTCTCCGGTCAGCAGGACACCCGTGTTCCCGTGGGTTCCCCGTGGTCGCCACGGCCCTCGTCGCCCGGTCTTCACGTCGTCCGGTCTGCACGTCGCCCGGTCGGACACCGTGTCGTCCGGACTGCACGTCGCCCGGTCGGACTTCACGTCGTCCCGTCCGGTCTCCGCATCGCCCGACCCCGAGTCCCCCGGATCCGGCGTCTTCGGGCGCCTCGTCCGGCCCCTCCTCGCCGAGGGCTGCTCACGGGTGGACGTGGTGCTCGTGGTCGCGGTGGGCCAGCGGCTCCAACTGGAGGGTGGAGTGCGTGATGCCGAAGTGGTCGGCGAGGCAGTGCTGGAGCTGATCGAGGATGCTCCCGCCACAGGTGCCGTCGATGTCGGCGGGATCGACGACCACGTGTGCCGAGACCACCGGAACCCCCGAGGTGATGGTCCAGGCGTGCAGATCGTGGACGTCGACGACGCCGGACACGGTGAGCAGGTGCTCCCGGAGGTCGTCGAGGTCGATCCCGCGCGGGGTCGACTCCAGCAGCACGTCGGTGGCCTCCCGGAACAGGTGCCAGGCCCTCGGCAGGATCAGCAGGCCGACCGCGACCGAGGCTACGGCGTCGGCCCTGGTCCAGCCGACGGTGACGACGACGACAGCCGCGACCGCCGTCGCCGCGGATCCGAACAGGTCGCCGAGGACTTCCAGGTAGGCGCCGCGGACGTTGAGCGACTCGCGGCTGCCGCGATGCAGCAGCAGCAGCGCGCACCCGTTGGCGAGCAGACCGGCGACGGCGACGGCGAGCATGAGCTGCCCGTCCACCGGCGGCGGATCCCCGGTACGGTGGATCCCCTCGACGATGACGTACCCGGCCAGCGCGAGCAGCAGGATCGCGTTGGCCGCCGCGGCGAGGATCTCCGTTCGTTGCAGGCCGAAGGTGCGGTGTCCCGACGACGGCCGCATCGCCAGCCGGGCGGCGACGAGGGCCAGGGTCACCCCGGCGGCGTCCAGCACGAGGTGTCCCGCGTCGGCGAGCAGAGCGAGCGATCCCGACAGCCAGGCACCGAACGCCTCGCCGACCGCGACGCAGACGGTGAGCACGAGCACGACCGCCAGCCGGTGGCGATGTGCTCCGGTCGCGGTCACCGGATGGTGGTGCCCAGGGGTCACCTACGGCACTGTAGGCCGGGATCCGGGTCGTCACTGCCCGTGACGGCGCCGGAGGCGCCCCGGGGAGCCGCACCCGCAGGCGCCCGGGGAGTCCGGGGAGGCACCGGGGGTTCGGGTGGCCTCGGGGTTCGGGTGGCCCTGGGCCCGGGAGGGTTCGGGGATCCAGGAGGACCTGCCGGTCCGCCGCTCCCGCCTCCCGGTTCGGTCGGCTCCGTCTCCAGCCTCCGCGGCGGCTCGATGACCGAAGCCCAGACGCCGATCCTCGACGGCATCGGCGCACCGTCGGACTCCGACACCGAGCTCCCGCCGAGTGGTCAGGAGGTTGTGGTCACGGCGTTGTGGTCAGGGCGACGTGGTGGTGGGAGACGCCGATCCCCTGGGGCGCCCGCCGGGGGTCGGCACGGTGATCCCGCAGGCCTGGAGCGCGGTCTTCACGTCGTCACGCTGGAAGAGGGCGAACATGCCGCCGTCACCGCCGGGACCTCCCTGCCCGGGACTGCGGGTCATCGACCCGGTGGGACGCGGTGGCCGGGTGCCCGATCCCTCGGGTGGCCTGGTCCGACTTCCTTCCGGACGTCTCGTCCCGGTCGGCGTCGGCAGGTCGATCCCGGCGGCCTCCAGGCAGGACTGCACAGCCGCCATGTCCATGTCGCCGGGTCCCCCTGGTCCCCCGGCCTCACCGGGGGCGCCTTGGCCAGGTGAGGTGGTGGCCCCGGAGTCCTCCGAGCCGCCGCAGGCGCCGAGCAGCGCGACGACGCCGGTGAGGGTCACCGCGGCGGCGAGCAGGGTCCACCCTCGTCCGCGGCGTCGGGATCGGCGGGCTCCGGAGGGGCCGGGTTGGGCGTGGGCTTCGGGCGGGCCGGAGGGAGTGCGGGGCTCGGGCCGGACGGAGGGAGTGCAGGGTTCGGGCCCGGTGGGGTGTCCGGGACACCTTTCGGTCGTCGGGGTCTCCGGGGCGGGGAGGTCGGCTGCCATGTCGTGCCCTTCTCTGCGGACCGCGCCTGCCTGGCCGGCACGGTGGTGGTGGGTCGGTGCTGGTGCTGGGTGCCGGCCGATCAGCCGGATCCCCTCGCGGTCACGGCCGTCGCGGTGACCTCGCCGTCCGTTCCTGCGGAGCCGGAGACGGACACGACCTGTCCCGTGGCGAGGCTGCCGAGGTCGATAGCGACCGTGGAGCTCACGGGGGTGCCCTCGGGCACGGTGACCGTGACCTTCTTCCCGGCGAAGTTCTCGATGGTCAGCGTGCGACCGGATACCGAGACGACCTTCCCGATCGCCACCGGCCCGGTGGCGGCACCGGATTCCGAACGGGAGGACTCGGAGGACCCGGAGGCCGTCGGGGAGGCGGATCCGGTCGCGAATCCTCCCCAGCGGTCCGCACTACCCGCGCTGTCCGTGCCGCCGGAGGCGCGTGCTGCTCCCGGGAAGCCCTGGACGCCGGGGAGTCCGCCGGAGCCGGGTTGCGAGGCTCGGGACCGGTCGATCGCGCCGGTGACAGGAGCGGTGTCCCCGAACCGTCGCTGGACGATCGCACCGGCCGTGAACGCGATGATCACAAGGATGCCGACCCCGAGCACCGCGGTGAGCCGGTTGACGGGCGGCCGGAACGAGGTCGGGAGCAGGTCGGTGTCCTCGGTGTCGGTCGCCTCGGTGTCGGTCGCGTCGGTGTCGGTCGCGTCGGTGTCGGTCGCGTCGGTGCCGGTGTCTTCGGTGCCGTCGGTGTCGGTTCCGTCAGGACGGGTGTCCTCGGTGCCGGGATGCTGGCTCATGCTGTGCTCTCTCACTCGGCGCTCTCTCACTCGGCGTGACCCGTCACTCGTGGCGGAGGGCATCGATGGGACGGAGGGATGCGGCCCGGTTGGCGGGGTAGAGGCCGAAGAACAGCCCGACGCCCACCGCGACCCCGAAGGCCAGGACGACCGAGTGCGGGGCGACGACGGGCTGGACGCCGACGATGGTGAACCGGCTCCCCGCGTACCCGGCGAGCACGCCGAGGACTCCGCCGGTCAGAGACAGCAGCACCGCCTCCATGAGGAACTGGGTGACGATGTCGGCACGTCGAGCGCCGATGGCCTTGCGGATACCGATCTCCCGGGTCCGCTCGGTGACCGTGACCAGCATGATGTTCATGACACCGATGCCTCCGACCAGCAACGAGATCGCGGCGACCGCCCCGAGCAGCACGGTGAAGGTCTTGGTGGTGTCCGTCGCAGCCGAGAGGATCGACGACGCGCTGGAGATCGTGTAGTCCCTCGTCGACGACGTGACCCGGTGCCTGCTGTCGAGCACCGACTGGACCTCGGCGGTCGCGGTGGTCACGCTCTCGGTGTCGGTGGCCTTCACCGAGATGCTGCTCAGCGCGCCGTAGCCGGTCAGGGTGTCCTGGACGGCGGTCAGCGGGGCGATCACCCGGTCGTCGGCGTCGTCCGGGCCGGTGCTGCCCTTCTCGGCGAGCACCCCGAGCACGGTGAAGTCGACCCCGTTGAACTGCACCGTCTTCCCGACGACGGACAGCCCGTTCCCGCCGACGAGGTCCTCGGCGACGCTGACCCCGAGCAACGCGACCCGGCGGCGCCCGGTGTAGTCGCTGGCGCTGAACGCCGAACCGGCCTGCACCCGGCTGTTGTCGTTGCCGAGGTAGCTGGGGGTCGTCCCGGTGAACGTGCTGACGCTGTGTGTCGCGCCGGCGTAGGTCGCCGTCACCGACTGCGCCCGCACCACCGGGGCCACCGCGTGCACGTGCGGGGCCAGTTCGTCGTCGAGCAGGGCCGCGGCGTCGTCGACGGTCAGTTGGGCGAGCCGGGTCCTGGTGCCGGTGTCGACGCCGGAACCGCCGGAGCTACCGGAGCTGCCGGAGCTGCCGGAACCGCCGGGGCCGCCCATCCCCGGAGGACCGCCCATGAACCGGCCCGCCCTGCCGCCGGTGCCGCCCTGGGAGGAGGTCACGGTGAGGGTGTTGCTGCCCAGCCGGCTGATGGAGTCCTGCACCGCCTTGCCGGACCCGGTGCCGACGGCCACGAGGATGATCACAGCGGCCACCCCGATGAGGATGCCGAGGGTGGTGAGCAACGACCGGAGCTTGTTCGCCAGCACCCCGCGGACGGCGAACCCCGCCGACTCGCGCAGGTTCACGGCAGGACCCCCGTGGGGACGGGGCCGGCCCCCGCGCCGTGGTGACCGTCGGTGTCGCCCCGATCATCGACGCCGTGGCGACCGTCGGAGTCCCCTCGATCGTCGGAGTGGACCAGGCCGCGGGCATCGGTGATCACGACTGTCGGTGTCGACGGCTCCCACAGCGGGGGCTGCGCGGACACCGGCACGCGGCGCACGTCGTCCACGATCAGCCCGTCGCGCATCCGGACCGTTCGCTTGGCGTGCGCGGAGACCTCGCTCTCGTGGGTGATCACCACCAGGGTGCGTCCTGAGGCGTTGAGCTCGTCGAACAGGCCGAGCACCTCGGCCGTGCTCCGGCTGTCCAGGGCGCCGGTCGGCTCGTCCGCGAGGAGGAGCACCGGGTCGGTGACGATCGCCCTGGCCAGGGCGACACGCTGCTGCTGACCGCCGGACAGCTCCGACGGCTCGTGCCCGAGCCGGTCCGCGAGCCCGACCCGCTCCAGCGCCGCCGTCGCCCGGAGCCGGCGCTCCGCTGCCCGCCCCCCGGCGTAGGCCAGCGGCAGCTCCACGTTGGCCAGCGCGGAGACCCGGGGGATGAGGTTGAACGACTGGAAGACGAACCCGATCTTGCGGTTCCGGATGATCGACTGCTGGCGCTGGGTGAGCCGGTGGGTGTCGACGCCGTCGAGCACGTACCGTCCGGCCGTCGGCTCGTCGAGGCAGCCGATGATGTTCATCAGGGTCGACTTGCCCGAGCCCGACGCGCCCATGACAGCCAGGTAGTCGCCGCGGTGGACGACGAGGTCCACCCCTGCCAGGGCGTGGACTCTGGTGTCGCCGGTGCCGTAGACCTTGGTGACCTCGCGCAGGTCGACGGCGGCCGCACGGCGGCGCCGGGGCCGAGGACCACCGACGGTGGTCGCCCGGTGCCGGGGTCCGCCGGCCGGTCCGGTCTCGGCCGCGGATCCGGCTGTCCCGTCGCTGAGCGCGGTCCGGGCCGTTCCGTCGCCGAGCGCCGGTCGGGACGTCGCTGGGGTGCCCCTCACCGTCCCCCTCCCATCGGAGCGCCCATGCCGCCCATCCCCGGGACACCCCGGCTGTTCGACGAACTGGAGGAGTCGGAGGAGGTCGAGGACAGGACGACGACGTCACCCTCGGACAGGCCCGAGCGGACCTCTGTCGTGCTGTTGCCCGCCAGTCCGGTCTCCACCGAGACCGTGCGGCGCGCGCCGTCCTGGAGCACCGTGACCGTGCTGGCGCGGCCGGTCGTCGTGATCGCGGACGACGGCACCGTGAGCACGTCCTCGGCGGTGCCGGTGGTGATGGTGACGGCGGCGCTGGCCCCCAGCCGGAGGCCGTCCGGCGTCGAGTCCAGCTCGACGGTGACCGGGTACTGCACGACGTTGCTGCTGGTGGTCCCTTCGAGGGAGACCTTGGTGACGGTCCCGGCCACGGTGGTGTCGGACGCCGAGAGGGTGACCTGCGCCGGCTGGCCGATCTTCACGTCGGTGACGTCGGCCTCCGCGACGTTCGCGGTGAGCTGGAACGTCCTCAGGTCGGACAGCACGATGAAGCCGCCGCTCCCCGAAGAGGACGACGAGCCACCGGACGACCCGCTACCGGACGACCCGCTACCGGACGACCCGCCACCGGACGACCCGCCACTGGACGAGCCACCGGACGAGCCGCCCGACGAACCGGAGGACCCCGAGGAGCCGCTGGAGGAATCGGACGAGCCGCCCGACGAACCGGAGGAGCCGGAGGAGCCGGAGGAGCCGCTGGAGGAATCGGACGAGGACGACGAGCCGTCGCCGGACACCGTGTCGCCGACCGCGGCGGACACCGACATCACCGTCCCGGCGGTCGGCGCCGTCAGCGTCGTCCCGTCGAGATCCTCCTCGGCCTCGGTCACGGCGTCCCTCGCCGTCTGCAGCGCGACCGTGGCTCTGGCGACCTCGGAGTCGCTGGCACCGGCCGCGTTCTCCGCTGCCGTGGCCCGGGCCTCGGCGAGCTGGTTCTTCGCGCCGGCGAGCTTCTGCTCGGCCTCGGCGACGGCGAGGTCGTCCTTGGCCGCGGTCTCCTTCTGGCGCTCGGTTGCGGCCCGGAGCTGGGCCTCGGTGCCCGTGCCGTCCGCGAGCGCCTGCTCGGCTGCCTCGACGAGGGCCGCCTGTTCCTTCGCGTTCCGTCGGCGTTCCTTCGTCGCGGTGGCGAGGGCCAGGTCGGCCGAGGTCACCTGGAGCTTCGCGCTGGAGATGTTCAGCTGGTCCTTGCGTGCCTCGACGCCGGTCCTGCCGGCGGTGACCTCGTCGTAGGCCTCCTGCGCCGCGAGCAGGTCCGCCCGCGCCGACGCCAGCGCTCGCTCGGCGTCCGACGGGTCGATCGCTGCGAGCTTCTGACCCTTCCTCACCGTGTCGCCGGCCTCGACGTAGACGGTGGTGAGGGTGCCGCCCGAGGAGAAGTCGACGGTCGTGGACGCGGCGCTCTCGACGTTCCCCGTTCCGCTGACCGTGGCCGTGACCGTACTGCGGGACACCACCACCGTGCGGTCGGTCGTCGCCGAGACAGGCTCGGGCTCCCGCAGCGCCGCCCAGGCTCCGAAGCCGGAGCCCACGAGGAGAACGGCGAGACCCGTGTTGACCCAGCGCGGGGTGAGCTTGCGCGGAACGAGCCTCATCGTCCGCTCCCGGGGTTCGAGCTGCCGCAGGGATCCACGGTCGTTCCTCCTGATCCGCCTGCCGAGGCGCACAGTGCCCTCGGGCTGACCCGGACACGTTCTCGATCCCGGTTCGGCTGTACCCGGGAGCCGGCTGTGATCCCGTTATGAGGTGAGCGCCCGTCCCCGCGCTCGTGCCCGTGCCCGTACTCGTGACCGCACCTGCGCCGGTGCCCGTGCCCGCATCTGCGCCCTCGATCGGTGGCCGATCGGGCCCATAACCCAGGAATGAGGCCCATTGGCCACCGGTCGCGGGTGGGTGGGCTGGTGGAGCCGCTGCGACCCGGTCAGACGTCGAGGCGGGAGAGTGCCCTGCGGACGAGGCTGATCGCGGCGTCGGCGTCGACCCTTCCGTGGCGTTGCACCCGGACGGCGAAGGTGTGCCGGGGAGCGAACACCGCGAGCAGGCTGCCGTGGAACCGGACCCGGGCGCCGAGGCCGGGGATGTCCCGGGGCAGCGGGCCGGTGCCGAGCGGCCACCATGCCTCGGCGTCCCGGATCAGCGGGATCATGGCAGCGGCAGCGGTCCGGTTGGTGGCGGAGAAGACCTCGACGACGTCGAGGGAGCGGCCGTGCGACACCGGGAGGGCGCCGATCGGGAGGTAGGTCCAGGCGCGGATGCCCGGGACCGGCGAGGTACCGGACAGCACCGGCAGCGGCTCGCCGCGGACCCCGCAGCCGAGTGCGGCCACGGCGTCCGCCGGGGTCACCAGGGCTCTCGGGTCGAGGGCACCGTCCGGGCCGGGAGTCGGTGGCGGGGCGGGCGGCAGCGGACCGGTGCGGACCTCGAGGGTGTGCACGTACCGCAGCAGCCGGCTCACCCGGACCAGGACATCGGAACCGACCACCGCCCAGTCGTAGAGGTCACCGCCGATCCGGAGCGCGCGGATCGGCTCCTGGCTGCCGTCGTCGACGACGATCCAGAACCGGCGCCGGCCGATGGCGCTGACGTCACCGACCCGCTCCCGCGAGGTCCGCGCCACGACCCGTCCCCGGACGGTGACCCGGAGCACGAGGTCGAGCAGGGCGACGGCGATGACCACGAGACAGGCCAGCAGGACGAGCCACAGCACGGGAGGAGCAGCGTTCGCGGCCCACCGGAGGGCCGCTGATCCGGACCGGTCGTAGCGCGAGCTCAGCCAGCCGAGGACGAAGGCCGTCGCCGCCAGCGCGAGCAGGGTCGCCACGAGAGCAGCCGGGGTGGTCGCGGTGCGGGGGTACCGGATGCGGACCTGCCGTGGGACGCCGCGCACCGTGGACCATGCGGTGTCCTCACCAGATCTCACAGTCCGAATTGTGAGGCGTGGCACCGGTTCCTCCAAGACCTCCGGTCTCGGGGGTTCCTCACGTACCGGTGGAGGGCTCCTCGCGTGTGCATCGCGTGGTGCGCCCGGTTCCGGCGACGCGGGTGCCCTGCCCGGTGTCGTCGACGGGGGGATGGTTCCCGGTCCCGGGGTCGCCGGTGCCCTCTGTGGTCCGGGGGCTCGCGGTGCCCTCCCCGGGGTCCGGGTCCCGGGCGCCGTCGTCACCCCGGTCCTCGTCACCCGGGTCCTCGTCACCCCGGTCGTCGTCACCCCGGTCGTCGTCACCCGGGTCCTCGTCACCCGGGTCGCTGTCCGGGCTGGTGTCGTCCGGATCGGCGTCCGTGGGGTCGGCGTCACCCGGGTCGTCGTGCAGGTCGTCCGTTGGATCGTCGTCCGTGGAGGGCGGCGCGTCGTCCGGGGAGGACACCGCGCCCGGCAGGCGCACCTCGAACCGGGTGGCCCCCGGTTCGCTGGTGACCGCGACCGTGCCGCCGTGGGATTCGACGATCGCGGCGACGATCGCGAGACCAAGGCCGGTGCTGCCCGCCGTCCTCGACCGGGAGAAGTCGCCGCGGACGAACCGGGCGAAGACGTCGGCCTGGAGGTCGGCGGGGATGCCCGGCCCGTCGTCCGTCACCGTGATCAGTGCGCTGGGGTATCCGTCGTCGCAGGTGTCGAGGGCGAGCCGGACCCGGGTGCCCGGCGGGGTGTGGCACCGGGCGTTCGCCAGCAGGTTCGCGACGACGTGGTGCAGGCGGAGCTTGTCGCCCGGGACGACGACGGGCTCGGCCGGGAGGGCGAGCTCCCAACGGTGGTCCGGTCCGGCCGCGCGGGCGTCCTCGACGCCCTCGAGGCAGAGCAGGGTCAGGTCGACGGGGTCGCGGTCGAGCGGACGTCCCGCGTCGAGCCGGGCGAGCAGCAGCAGCTCGTCGACGAGGGTGCTCATCCGCAGGGTGGCGGACTCGACCCGGTCGAGGGCCTGGGCGACGTCCGGCGGGACGGCGTCGCGGCGGGGGCGGGTCAGCTCGGCGTAGCCGCGGATCGCCGCGAGCGGGGTGCGCAGTTCGTGGCTGGCGTCGGCGACGAACCGGCGGACCCGGGTCTCGTTGGCGTGCCGGGCGTTCAGCGCGGCTGCCACGTGTTCGAGCAGCCGGTTGAGCGCGGCGCCCATCCGGCCGACCTCGGTGCGAGGGTCGGTGTCGGTGCCGGGCACCCGCACGGCGAGGGCGACCTCGCCCCGGTCAAGGGTCATCTCGGTGACCCTGGCGGCGGTGGCGGCCATCCGGCGCAGCGGGTCGAGGGCGCGGCGCACCATGAGCCAGCCGAGCATGCCGACCAGGACGAGGGTGTACAGGGCGACGACGGTGACGACCCCGGCGGACCGGTAGGTCGTCGCCTCGATCTCGGCGAGCGGGAGTCCGGTGATCACCACCGAGCCGTCGGGGGCACGGGTCGCCACCAGCCGGTAGGCGCCGAGGGATCCGAGGTCTCGGGTGTGTGGGCGGGTGTCCACCGGTAGTCGCCGGAGCACGTCCTGCTGGACGCCGGGGACCGGCAGCGACTCACCGTCCCTGGTCAGCACCCCCGCCCGGACCAGGACTCCGTCGTCGACGATCGCGCCGAGGGTGCCCTCGCGCTGGCCGGGGGTGAGCAGGAACGGGGGTGGCACCCGAGGGCCGTCGAACCGGTGCGAGGGGTCCGTCTCCCCGGGGGGTCGGTCCCGGGGGACGCCGTCCTGGGAGGCACTGTCCTGGGAGGCACTGTCCTGGGAGGTGCCCTCGGGAGAGGCACTGTCCGGAGGGGGAGGGTCGAGGGGAAGGGCGGATCCTCCGGCCCCCGTGTCGTTCGGGTCGTGGTCGGTCGGCGGCGGTGGCGGTCGGAACCGGCCGGCGGTTGCGGTGGATCGGTCGGTGAGCTGGTCGTCGAGACGATCGAGCAGGAAGCCGTGCAGGGAGGTGACGGTGACCGTGCCCACGACGGCGCAGGCCGCGGCGAGCAGCGTGACCAGCGAGACGACGAGTCGGGCCCGCAGGGACATCCGGGCCCGACGGCGACCGTGGCTCGGTGACCGCGCCGGCCCGGCGCGCCAACGCCGGCCTCGGCGACGTTCGGCGGTCACGTGCTCGTCACGTGGCCGGCTTGAGGACGTAGCCCGCCCCGCGCACGGTGTGGATCATCGGGGTCCGCCCGGCGTCGATCTTCTTGCGCAGGTAGGAGATGTACAGCTCGACGACGTTGGCCTGCCCGCCGAAGTCGTAGCGCCAGACCCGGTCGAGGATCTGGGCCTTGCTGAGCACCCGGCGCGGGTGGCGCATCAGGTAGCGCAGCAGCTCGAACTCGGTGGCGGTGAGCTGGATCGACTGCCCCTCCCGGTACACCTCGTGGCTGTCCTCGTCGAGGGTGAGATCGCCGACCCGGAGGACGGCGTCGCGCTCCACCGGGACCGCGCGCCGGACCAGGGCTCGCACCCTCGCGATGACCTCCTCCAGGCTGAACGGCTTGGTCACATAGTCGTCCCCCCCGGCGGTGAGGCCCGCCACACGGTCCTCGACGGAGTCCCGCGCGGTGAGGAAGAGCACCGGGACGGAGGGTTTCTCGCTGCGCAGCCGGCGCAGGATCTCCAGGCCATGGAGATCAGGCAGCATGATGTCGAGCACGACGGCGTCGGGGTCGAAGTCGGTGGCCTCCCGAAGTGCCTGCGTGCCGTCGGCCGCCGTGCGCACGACGCAGCCCTCGTACCGCAGGGCCATCGCCAGGAGGTCGCTGATGGTCGGCTCGTCGTCGACCACGAGGACCCGGATCCCGGAGCCGTCGGGACGCACCATTGCCGACGCGCGTTGCGACCCGGTGTTCATGGGGATCAACAGTGTCCCGCCTTCCTGTGAGGGAGACCGGACGAACCTGTGTGCAACCTGTGCACAACGAGGGCTTCCCGGAGCGGGCGGACGGTGAACTCGGCATGATCGTGAGGTCACGGCGTTCTCCACTGTACTGATCAGCAACGTGGGTGATGTGGATAACGTCGTCGCGTGACGTCACAACACCGCCCGACGTCGACCCCCTTCCACGGCACGAGAAGGCGGTCTCCTCGGCACGGGAGGACGGCGTCGTCGGCACGAGAAGGCGGTCTCCTCGGCACGAGGCGGCCTCCTTCGTACGAGAAGGCGGTCACTCGGGCACGAGATCGCGGCGTCCGAGGACACCCCTCACCCTGGGTGTGACCCTGAGTGAGAGAGTGGTCACTCACAGATCCGCCGGTGGATCTGTGGGACTCATCTCGGGAGCAGCGTGTCGACCGTGCCATCGAACCCTGACCCGTCCGTCCCGGCGGGAACGGCAGTAGCCGGGGCCGGCCACCTGAGCAGGAGGACCCTCCTCACCGGAGCCCTCGGAACGACGTTCGGCGCCCTCGTCACGGTCGGTGCCACCGGGGTGGTGGCCGGGTGCGGGGCAGCCGGTGACGGGAGGACCACCTCCCGGTACCGCCTGGACTGGGACCCGCCCACGACGACCTCACCGGCGGGCAGCGCCGGGTCGGTGACGGGCTCAGCCGCGGTGTCGGCCTCTGCAGCCGATCCGGCCTCGGCGACCTCGGCGGGCGTGCAGCGCGGACAGGGAGGGGCGCCGTCCCCGGGGGGGCAGGGCACACTCCCCGACCCGCCGGTCTTCAGGCTGCACCCGGGGGAGGTGGAACCGGCCTGCAAGCGGGCCGCCGTCAGCGCCCTGCGCGCCGCCTTCACCTGGGATCCCCCGACGGACGGCGGGAGCGTCCGGGCTGTCGGGGCAGCGCTGCCCGCCCGGTCGGCCCACCTGGCCAGGGACCTGAAGTCCCTGCTCACCCCGGCGGCGGCGTCCCGGCTGGCCATCGTCTACCCGCAGTACGGCGGACTGGCGGCCGACCGTCGCACGGCGAGCGTCATGGTGAGCGCCGAACGCACCTACCTCGCCGAGGCCGGTGGTGAGGTCCGTCGCCGGGGGTTCACGGTGGACGTGCGGCTGAACCGGACCGCCTCGGGGTGGCGGGTCACCAGGGTGCGGGTGCCGCGGGTGCCGGAACGCCGGTCCGAGCTCCCCCGGGCCACCCGGAGGCTGCTGGGGGAGGAGAACCTCGTCCTGCCCAGCGCCGCCCGGGCCGACCTGGCGGGCGGGCTCGTCGACCCGCGGGTGGTCGCCCTGCTCACCGTGCTGTGCCGGCGGTGGAAGCTCAGCGTGCAGGAGTTCCAGGCTGGACATCCGGTGAACGTGTTCGGGACCGAGCGGATGTCGAACCACACCCGGGGCCGGGCGGTGGACGTCTGGGCGATCGACGGGATTCCCGTGATCGCCCAGAGCCGGTCCGCCTGGCGCGCCGTGATGCGGGCGGCCCACGAGTTCGGCGCCGACGAGATCGGGGGTCCCCGGGACCTGGACGGGGTACCGGGCAGGCCGTACTTCTCCGACCACGTCCACCAGGACCACCTCCACCTCGGCTTCGACGCGAACTGACCTCCACCGCGGGTCTCCACCCCGAAGGGGAGAGGTCCCCGCGGAGGATCTGACCGCCCTCACCCGGAGCAGCCGTCTCGCGGGTTCACCGGGCAGGTACGGAGGGAGTCCTCCCCTCGGGTCGGGAGGCACGCCTCATTCCGGCGAGCCGGCCGCGGGCGTGGAATGGCAACCGCGCCCAAACGAGGAGGCGGTGGCCATGGCGCTCCACGTAGAGACTGCGGACCGGACGATCCCCCAGTACCCACTCGGCCAGCTACTCCTGGTCTGGGCCGCCGCCACCGTTCCCATGGGACTGCTGGCCTGGGTGGTCGCCCCCCGGCTCGCGGTCACCATCGGTGGTGACCAGCCGTTCGCCCGGGCATTGATCGGCTGCATGACCGCCGGGCTGGCGCTCCAGTGCCTCCTGGTCGTGCTCCTGGTCCGGGTCGAGCAGGGCAGCCTGCGGTGGTCGGTGGTGCGCTCGGCGCTCTGGCTGCGGGCGCCGATGGACCCGAACACCGGCAGGAGGGGCGGTCGGGTCTGGTGGTGGGTGCTCCCTTACTTCCTCGGGTTCGCCGCCGTCCAGTTCCTCCCGGGCCTGCCGTCACCGGGAGACCGTGACCTGGCGGTCTTCCTGGAGTCGGCGGCGGGAAGAGGATTCCTGGCCGGGAGGTGGGACTGGTTCGCCGTCGTCGTGGCGATGGCCGTGCTCAACACCGTGCTCGGCGAGGAATTGCTCTTCCGGGGGTTCCTGCTCCCTCGGATGCGCGGGGTCTTCGGAAGGAGCGACTGGGTGGCCAACGGCGTCCTGTTCGCCCTCTACCACCTGCACATGCCCTGGGTGATCCCGACGGCGCTGCTGGACACCGTTCTGTTCTCCTACCCGAGCCGGCGTCACCGCAGCGCGTGGCCGGGGATCATCGTCCACAGCGGGCAGAGCGTGGTCATCGTGCTGGTCGTCCTGGCCGTTGTGGCCGGGTGACCCGCGTCGGTTCGCGGCCGGCCGGTGGCCGTCATCCGGTCAGTCCGCCGGGGCCTCGGCGGACTCGATCCGGGCGTCCGGGCCGGGGAACACCACGGCCGTCTCGCCGGTGGACCACTCCACGACGTAGGGCGGGGTGCCGTCCGGGTGCCTCACCTCGACGATCCGGCCGGTTCGGACCGCGCCGTCGACGTGGTTGGAGGCGATGACGATGCGGTCGCCGACTGCTGCCTTCATCAGTCCACCCCGATTCCTACCGCTGTGACCGGATCGCACTGGCGTCCTCCTCCAGCCAACACGGTGGACGAGAGACCTGCAAGCACCCGGTCTGCGTACCGTCGGGGAGGAGTCGACACGTCGACGGCGCGTCGGCGACGGGAGGTCGGTGCCGACTCCTCCCCGTGGGTCGCGCAACGTCCTCCCCATGGGGTTGCGGACGGTCCCTGCGGGCGCGGAGCGGCGTGGTGATCGGATACCTGGTGGCCGAGGAGGTCACTCGCCGGGCGTCGGCCGGAGCAGCGGGGGCGCGAGGTGGGAGACCGGGCCTGCCCGGAAGAGGGCCGCGGGTCGGCCGCCTCCGCGGGTGGTGGTGGTCCCGGTCGGGCGGAGGAACCCCTCGGTGCCGGTGACCTTGCGGTGGAAGTTGCGGGGGTCGAGCGGGACCCCCCAGACGGCCTCGTAGACGCCGCGCAGCTCGCCGACGGTGAACTCCGACGGGCAGAACGCCGTGGCCAACGAGGTGTACTCGAGCTTGGCCCGGGCGCGCTCCACCCCGTCGGACAGGATCCGGTGGTGGTCGAAGGCGAGCAGGTCGGGGGAGTCGAGCAGGTCGGCGACGGGGGCGAAGGTCGCGGCCGAGGCGTCCCCACCGGCCGCCGGCTCCGGCAGGTCGGGAGCGAGGGCGAGGTGGGCGACGCTGACCACACGCATCCGGGGGTCCCGGTCGGGTCGGCCGTAGCTGGCGAGCTGCTCCAGGTGCCGAACGGCACCCCTCCCGGTCGTGCTGTCCCGGTTCCCGGTCCCCGGATCGCCTCTCCCGTCCCCGAGCGCTCCCCCGGCGGCTGACGGGAGGACGCGCAGTCCGGTCTCCTCCTCCAGTTCGCGGGCTGCAGCCCCGGGCAGGTCCTCGTCCGGCCGGACGAATCCTCCCGGGAGGGCGAGGCGCCCGGCGAAGGGGTCGACACCCCTTCGGACGAGCAG
>JAAYAH010000254.1 GCA_012719445.1 Actinomycetales bacterium
CCTCCTACAAGTGGTCGCTGAACAACACCGCGCTGACCCAGGCCTGGACCCCCGGCGCCGCAGCACCCACGGCGCGGTTGACCCACTTCGGTCCCAACGTGCTGAGGGTGCAGAGCATCGACAAGGCTGGGTTCGGCAGCCCGGTGTTCACCACGGACCCGTTCCTGGTGACCTGGGACGGGTATGAGAAGGACCGGTGGCGCCTGGACGCACGGTCCGGCACGACTGCGGTCGACCAACCGTCCAATGCCACCGCCCCGATCACGGCGAACGCGCTGACCCTGTCCGGGACCGCGTCGTTCCTGCCCGCCGGCAGCGGCGGGGTGTGGTACCTCGACGACCCCGCCCAGCCGAACCTGCAGTCCGACGGTGCCCTGCACGTCAACGGCGCCGCGGGGGTGGGTAACGCGACCTCGACGGCCAGCCGGCTGGTCGACGTCCGCAACAACTGGTCGGTGTCGGCCTGGGTGCGCCCGGAGAACACCACTACGCGGCGGGTCGCGATAAGCCAGGACGACGCGACCGACAGCGGTTTCTCCCTCGGCCTCACCCCGGTGCAGTCCGTGGTCGACGGGACCGCTGTCACCGCGCAGCGGTTCTTCCTCGCCGTCGACAATCCCACCGCAGGTGCGGCCGATGTCGAGGTGATCGCCGATAACGTCAATGTGGAGCCGGGTGAGTGGTACAGCCTCACAGCGATCTATGACCACGAGACCCGGACCGCCAGCCTGGTGGTGTTGGACCTGTACGGGCTCACATCGGTGAGCGCCGAGCAGTTGGCGTGGGAACCTTCGGCGACCATGGGCGCCCTCCGGCTCGGTTCCGCCCGGGTCGCCTCGGCCGCCAAGTACGCCTGGGCGGGAGACATCGACGAGGTCGCAAACCTGTCCGGGGCGTTGTCCACGGATCTGTGGGGTGACGGGCGGCTCGTCAACTACGTGTTCCAGGGCCGGTGACAAGAATGAGGGGACAAGCGAGCATGGAACCGGTTGGGCCTCGGACGCGGTCTCACGTGGCAAGGCGGTTGACGGCAGGGATCGTGGTGGCGGGATTGGCGCTCACCGCCGTCGAGGTCCCGGCCCAGGCAGCACCGCGCGGATCTGACCGTGCACCGTCTGTCGGTCAGGAGCGCGTGGTGCGGGGGAAGACTCTGGCGGCCCGCCGTTCGGCCACGGACGATCGGATCGCAAGGGCTGTGGCAGAGGGTCTGCGGCGACCCGTGGCCTGGCCGAAGGGCGGACAGGCCAGCGTGGCTGTCGCGCAGGGTAGGGGTATCCGTCGGGATCGCCTGGTCCCGCTTTCCGGGGAGCCCAGCACTGTCGGTTCCCTACCGGTCCGGCTCTCAATGGTGACCCCGGATAGCACGAGGGGTGACCGGTCGCCCGGGACTGCGGCAGCCCCGTCGACAACGGAACCCGGCGGCTCCGACCCGGTGACGCCCCAGGCAATCGTTCGAGTTCTTGGCCGGGATGCGGCGGCGAAGCTCGGCGTGACGGGCGTCGTGCTGGAGGTGTCCTCCTCCGCAACCGGTGACCTGGTGCTGGATGCCGACTACTCCTCCTTCTTCGGGGCGGTTGGTGGCGACTGGGCTGCCCGGCTGCGACTGGTGTCCCTGCCGGCCTGCGCGCTGACGACACCCGAGCGGCCGGAGTGCAGAGAGGCCACCGTGCTGCCCAGCACCAATGACGTCGCGCGATCTCGGGTGGTGGCAAGCGTTCCTCTCGTCTCCTCGGAGTCCGGGGCTTCTTCGACGGGGGTCGCCGGCGACGGCGCGGAAAGCGCCAGCCCCACGGCCGAGCGGGCTGCGGAAGTGCGGCGTGGAACGGGCGGTGCCTCCTCGATTCGGCGGGCGCCGGCGAGCATGAACGTCGCAGTCCCGCTTCGGGCTGCGGTCTCGCAGAAGGCTGCGCTGGTGGTTTCTGCCGCGAGTACTACCTCGACCTCGGCGACCGCTGTGGTTGCTCTCGCTGCGGCACCCGCGGGCGGGGGCGGTGATTACGCTGCGACGAGCCTGTCGGCGTCTGCGGAGTGGCAGCAGGACGGCAGCACCGGCGGGTTCACCTGGGAGTACCCGCTTCCGGCGCCACCGGGGGTTAACGGCCCGGAGCCGGAGCTGAGTGTCTCCTACAGTTCTGCCGCTGTGGACGGGAGGACGTTCTCCACGAACAACCAGGCGTCCTGGGTCGGCGACGGGTTCGGTCTCGACTCCGGGTTCGTCGAGCGCAGCTACGTCCCCTGCGCCGATGACATGAAGGACGGCAACAACAAGACCAAGACCGGTGACCTGTGCTGGAAGTCCGACAACGCGACGTTGATGCTCGGCGGCCGGTCCAGTCAGTTGGTGCGGGATTCCGCCAGTGGTACGTGGCGGTTGGAGGACGACGACGGGTCCCGGATCGAGCGGAAGATCGGGGCGACGAACGCGGACAACGACAAGGAGTACTGGGTCCTGACCGCCCCTGAGGGGACGCGGTACTACTTCGGGCTGGGCAAGCGGTACAGCGCCGACACGGCGGACACCAAGTCGACCTTGACCGTGCCGGTGGCGGGCAACCACTCGGGCGAACCCGGCTACAAGGCGGGGGACTTCGCGGGATCGTTCCTCACCCAGGCGTGGCGGTGGAACCTCGACTACGTGGTCGATGTCCACGGCAACACGATGACCTACTTCTACACCAAGGCAACCAACCGGTACCGGCGCGACTCCACGACGAAGAGCGTCGGTTACGACCGCGACGCGTGGCTGGCCCGCGTCGACTACGGGCAGCGCAAGGGGACAGAGGCCACGGCCGCTGCTCCGGCTCGGGTGAGCTTCACGGTTGCTGAGCGGTGCATCCCGACGAGCGACTTCGACTGCGCGGTGTCCAGCCTGACCGCCGCCAACGCCTCGAAGTGGCCCGACGTCCCCTTCGACGAGATCTGCACCAGTACCACCGAGTGCGGTGTGCTCCAGAACGTTCCGACGTTCTTCAGTCGGAAGCGGCTCACCAGGGTGACGACCCAGGTGTACTCGGGATCCGCCTACACCGACGTGGACTCGTGGGCCCTTGCGCACTCCTTCCCCGGAACAGGGGACGGCACCAGCCCGAGCCTGTGGCTCAAGTCGATCACCCAGACCGGTAAGGCAGGCAGCGGTGTCACTCTGGCCCCGGTGACCTTCGGTGGTACCCAGCTGCCGAACAGAGTGGCGGGAATCGACGGGAACGAGCCCCTGATCAAATGGCGGGTGTCACGGATCGACTCCGAGTCCGGGGGGCGCACGGACATCTCCTACCTGCCCGCCGAGTGCACGGCCTCCTCGCTGCCGACGCCAGAGACCAACACCAAACGGTGCTTCCCCAGTTACTGGACCCCGGAGGACTCCGTCGATCCAGTGCGGACCTGGTTCCACGTCTACCCCGTCAGCCAGATCGTGGAGAGCGACCTGACCGGGGGATCGCCGAACAAGGTGACCCGGTTCGACTACCTCGGTGGGGCGGCCTGGCGCTACGACGACAACGAACTGACCAAGCCCAAGTACCGCACCTACGGCGAGTTCCGGGGGTTCCAGAAGGTGCGGGTACGCGTCGGCGACACCGGCGCCAGGGATCTCGTGAGCGAGTCCACCTACCTACGGGGAATGGACGGCGATCGACTGCCGGACGGGACCCGGCGCGATGTGCACGTCAGCGACTCGCAGGGCGGCACCGTGGAGGACGTCGACCGGGCCAAGGGATTCCTGCTCGAGGAGATCACCTACAACGGGCCGAGCGGCGCGGAGGTCTCCGCAGAGATCACCAAGCCGTGGATCAGCGCTCCGACAGCCGAGGACTCGAACCGGGAAGCCCGACTGCTCGGTACGGCCTCGGAGGAGTCCCGGACCCGGCTCTCGGGTGGTGCGCTGCGCACAACTCGCACCACGACCACCTTCGACCCCACCACAGGCCTGCCCACGGTGGTCGACGACGCCGGGGACCTGGCGGTCTCCGGTGACGAACTGTGCACCCGGACCACCTACGTGCCCAACCAATCCCTGAACATCGTCGGGGTGCCCTCGCGGGAGGAGACCGTGTCCGTGGGGTGTGGGAGCACCCCGGAGCGCCCGAAGCACGTGGTCTCCGACACGCGCACCTACTACGACGGTGCGACATCGCTGACCACGGCGCCGACCCGAGGCCTGGCCACGAGGACCGAGGAACTCGACCAGTGGAGCGACGGTAAGCCGGTCTACGTCACGACCACCAGGACCGGCTATGACGTCCACGGCCGGCAGACCTCTGCCACCGACGCACTGGACCGCGTGACCACCACCGCCTACACCCCCGCCTCCGGGGGACCGGTGACCGCGACGGCGGTGAAGGACCCGATGGGTTTCGTCACCACGAAGACCCTCGACCCCGCACGCGGTGTCGTTACCGCTGAAGTCGACGCCAACGGGCGACGCACCGATCTGACCTACGACCCGCTGGGTCGGCTGACGGGAGTATGGCTACCGGACCGGTCGAAGTCAGCGGGCAGTTCGGCGAGCATCACCTTCGGCTACACCGTCCGCACCAGCGGAGCCAACGTGGTGACCACGAACACCCTGCTTGCCAACGGCAAGTACCGCACGACCCAGGAGCTCTATGACGGGCTGCTGCGGACCAGACAAACCCAGGAACCCGCGCACGGCTCGGACGGTGGGCGCCTGGTCAGCGACACTCTGTACGACTCCAGAGGAATGGCGATCGAGGAACTCGGCCCGTACTGGGCAACAGAGGCTCCGTCGACGACGGTCTTCCAGCCGACGACCGAGGTGCCGGCCCGAACCGTGACCAGTTACGACGGCGCGGGCCGGGAGACCCTGGAGGTCTTCTACGTCAACGGGGTAGAGAAGTGGCGCACCTCCACCACCCATGAGGGTGACCGGGTCAGCATCGACCCACCGCCCGGGTACACCCCCACGACCTCCATCACCGACGCTCGCGGTCAGCAGAAGGAGCTGCGCCGATACCACGGCGACAGCCCGACCGGGACCTACGACAAGACCACCACCACCTACACCCCCGACGGGCAGGTCGCGACCAGGACCGGCCCACCCTCGGCGGCAGCTCCCGGCGGCTCAGTGTGGCGATACTCCTACGACCTGCGCGGTAGGCAGATCAGCAGCCTCGACCCGGTCAAGGGGCGGACCACCACCACCTACGACGCGGCGGACCAGGTCACCAGCACCACCGACTCCCGGGGGACCACACTGGTCAACCGCTACGACGCCCTGGGACGGCGCACGGAGGTACGCAAGGGCAGCGCCTCGGGCGAGTTGGTGACCGCCTGGACCTACGACACGATCGCCAAGGGACACCCGACAGCCTCCACCCGGTATGTCGACGGCAACGCCTACGCCACCGCCATCACCGGCTACGACGCGGCCTATCGTCCCCTGGGCAGCACAGTCACGGTGCCTGCCAGCGAGGGCGGGCTCGCCGGTTCCTACACGACGTCGCTGACCTACAACGCGGCAGGTGACGTGAGCCGGATGGCATTCCCGAAGGCGGGTGATCTTCCGGCGGAGACGGTGCTGTACGGCTACGACCCCACCGGTGACCCCTCGTCTCTTGTGGGGCTGGGGTCAGGTACCTATGTCAACGGCACCACCCGGTCCTCCTACGGCGAGGCGCTGCAGTACGCGATGGGCAGAGGCACCTTCATCTGGGAGACCTTCGGCTACGAGGAAGGCACCCGCAGGCTGAACCGGCGGGGTCAGCAGCGTCAGGGTGTCACCGGCACCGACCTCGACGTCCGCTACACCCACGACGCCGCCGGAAACATAACGGCGATGACCGACTCACCGACGGCGAGCGGGACCCAGACAGAGACCCAGTGCTTCCGCTACGACGACCAACGGCGCCTGATCGAGGCATGGACCCCGACCGGCTCCTGCACGGCGGCACCGGGCTCCGCGTTGCTCGGTGGGCCGGCGCCGTACTGGCACACCTTCACCTACGACGCGGCGGGAAACCGTCAGCAGGAGGTCATCCACACCTCGGCCGGTGACACCACCCGCAGCTACCGCTACGGTGCAACCGACGGCAGCCAGGCCGACACCCTGCGCGCGGTGACCCAGACCGGCACCGCCGGAGCGAAGCAGGAGTCCTACACCTACGACACGGCTGGCAACACCCTGACCCGCACTCGTGAGGGGAGAAGCCAGGATCTGGCCTGGGACGTCGA
>JAAYAH010000255.1 GCA_012719445.1 Actinomycetales bacterium
CGGGGGTCGCTGTGTCGGGGGTCGCTGTGTCGGGGGTCGCTGTGTCGGGGGTCGCGGTGTCGGGGACCCCGGAGGCGGGAGCCGTGGGGAGAAGCTCCGAGGGCACCGCGAGCCCCGGCAGGGCGACCGCGGTCACCTCGGGCCGGGCGTTGTCCGCGGCGAGCAGCTCGGGCAGCTCGGTCACCTCGCGCCCGGCGGCGCGCAGCGCGTCCCGCAGCGCGCGGACGATCCACACCGGGTGCGAGGCCGCGACGGCCAGGTGACCGTCCGGGTCGGCCTCCGGCGCCGGGGCCACGTCGGCGAGCCAGCCGTCGAGGTCACGCTCGGCCACCCGGCGCAGGACGGCGTTGGCGAATCCCGCGGCTGCCGAACCGATCTCGGCCCGGACCAGGTCGACGGTGGCGGCCACCGCGGCGTGCGGCGGCACCCGGGTGGCGAGGAGCTGGTGGGCGCCGAGCCGCAGCGCGTCGAGCAACGGCTCGTCGATCTCGGTGACCGGTCTGCCCGCCGCCTCGGCGAGGACGGCGTCGTAGCTGCCCCGCCCGCGCAGCGCGCCGTAGGCGAGCTCGGTGGCGAACGCGGCGTCGCGTCCGGTCAGCCCGGCCCGCCGGAGCAGCCGGGGAAGCACGAGGTTGGCGTAGGCGTCCTGCTCGGAGACGGCCCGGAGCGCCTCGAACGCGGTCCGGCGGGCCGGGTCGACGGCGCGACGGGCGGCGGGGCGGGACTTCGGCCGGGGACGCCGGCGCCTGCCCTGCTCGGGCGACCGCTGCTCGGGAGACCCCTGCGCGGCTGGTCCCTGGTCGGGCGACCGCTGCGCGGACCACTCCGCCGGGTGCCGTCTCGGCGGCCGGGGCGGCTGCTGCCGGGTCACTCCAGGCGCTCCCCCGGCCCGGGACGGACCCCCCTGGCCCAGTCGACGGCCGCCATGACCCGCTTCCCCTGGGCCTGCACGTCCCCGAGGACGACGGGACCTGTCCCGGTGCCGACGAGCACCTCCCGCCGGGTGACGGCGAGGGCACCCGGGGCCGGCCGTTCCTGCTCCGCGTCGCCTCGGTCGGCGTCACCCCGATCGGCGCCGGCCGGTCGCACCGGGAGGACCTTGAGTCGCTCGCCCCGCCAGGTCGTCCACGCCCCCGGCGCCGGGGTGCAGGCCCGCACCAGCCGGTCGACGGCGAAGGCCGGCGCCGTCCAGTCGACCCTGGCCTCCTCCACCGCGACCTTCGGCGCGAGGGAGATCCCGTCCGTGTCCTGCGGCCTCGCCTCCAGCGCGCCGTCCTCGATCCCGTCGAGCGTCGCCACCAGGAGACCGGCCCCGGACCGGGACAGTCGGCCCAGCAGGTCACCGGAGGTGTCACGCGGCCGGACGGTCTCGGTGAGCACCCCGTACACCGGCCCGGTGTCCACCCGCCCGGTCCCGATCAGGAAGGTGCTGGCACCGGTCACCTCGTCCCCCGCCAGCAGGGCCCGCTGGACGGGCGCCGCGCCACGCCACGCCGGCAGCAGGGAGAAGTGCAGGTTGACCCAGCCGCGAGCCGGGATCGCGAGGGCCGCGGCGGGGATCATCGCCCCGTAGGCGACGACGGGGCAGCAGTCGACGGCGAGTCGGGTGAGGGCCTCGAGGAAGTCCGGCTCGGACGGCCGCTGCGGCTGCAGGACGGGGAGCCCGTGCTCGTCCGCCCATCGGGCGACGGCGGACCGGCTCTGCTGCCGCCCGCGCCCCGCCCGGGCGTCGGGGCGGGTGACCACCGCGAGCAGCTCGTGCCGGGACCCGGCGAGCGCGTCGAGGGACGGGACGGCGACCTCCGGCGTCCCGGCGAAGACCAGCCTCATCGTTCCGACCGCCTCGTCGCGTCGGACCGCCTCGGCGCGGAGCGGCGGCCGGGCACCGGTCCTCGGCCTCCGGCCGCCGGGACCGCCGGTCGCCGGGTCACAGCCCGAGCCCGAAGGTGCTGTGCGGGCTCACCTTGATCTGGGGGACGGGATCACCCGTCCAGGCGGCCTCGCGGATGGCTTTGAGGGCGAGCTTGCGGGTCTCCCGGTCCAGCCGATCGATGAAGAGGATGCCGTCGAGGTGGTCGGTCTCGTGCTGGACCGCCCTGGCCAACAGCTCGCTGCCCTCCATGACGACGGGCTCGCCGTGCATGGTGAACCCCTTGGCGACCACGCGCATCGCCCGGGGGGTCTCGTAGGAGAGGCCGGGGAACGACAGGCAGCCCTCCTCGCCCTCCTGCAGCTCCTCGGAGAGGTCGAGGGAGGGGTTGATGAGATGGCCGAGCGTTCCGTCGACGTAGTAGGTGAACACCCGCAGGCCGACCCCGATCTGCGGAGCGGCCAGCCCGGCACCCGGCGCCTCGAGCATGGTGTCCTCGAGATCCTTGACAAGGGTCCGGAGCTCCTTGTCGAAGTCCTTCACCGGCTGCGCGGGGGTGCGCAGGACCGGGTCACCGAACAGCCTGATGGGCTTGACCGCCACGGCTCTCCTCACTCGCAGCCGACCTGGTGGGGCAGGGCCGCCGGGAGCGGCGGCACCGCCTCCAGTCTAGGTGGCACCGGCGGGTCAGCCGATGTCCGGCGGGTCGAGCCGGAGGCGCACCGTCCCGCTCTCCCGGCGGGCGCTGCGGGCGGCCGCGGCCTCGTGCAGGGCCGCGGCCAGGCGGAGCCGGTCCGCAGGCCGTGCCCGCAGCAGGACCCGGGACCGGGGCTCGGCCGGGAGGGCGCCGTCCGCCGGGGGCTGGGCCGCGGGCCGGGGCGGGGGGTCGGGAAGGGGGACCGGACCGAGCACCTCGGTGCCCTCGGGGATCCGCAGCCTCTCCATGATCTGGGTGACGGCGTCGGGTGACCCGGTGACGGTGGCAGCGGTCACCGCCGGGGGCAGGGAGAGCACGGTCCGCTCCTCCAGCTCCCGTTCCGCGTGCCAGCCAGGATCCAGCCGGACCAGGGCCTGCACGGGGGCGACCCCCGGGTCGGCGCAGAGGACGACGGTGCCGCCTGCCGTCGCCGGGCGCACCAGGGCCGCGGCGGCGAACCAGCGGCGCAGCGCCTCCTCCCCCGCGCGCAGGTCGGGACGTTCCAGCAGGGCGTCGCCGTCGAGCAGCACCGCCGCGGCGTAGCCCTCGGTCGCCGGGGGCTCGACGCCGGGGGTCGCCAGCACGAGCACGGCCTCGCCGGTGATCCGGGGCAGGACCCTGCCGGGACGCGAGACCACCACCCCGGTCCCGGGGAAGGCCCGCCCGAGCTCCTCGGCGGTGCGCTCCACCCCGACGGTCCGTGCCCGCAGCCCGGGCCTGCCGCAGCCGGGGCAGGTCCAGACCGGCAGTGTCCTGCCGCACCAGCCGCACTCCGGGGAGCCGTTCCCCGGCAGCCGCAGCGGCCCGTGGCAGCCGGGGCAGCGGGCCGCTCGCCGGCATCCCCGGCAGGAGACCCCGGGCAGGTACCCGGTCCTGGGGACCTGGACCAGCACCGGCCCGGCCCGCAGGCCCTCGTGGACGGCGGTCCACGCCCGGCGCGGGAGCCGGCCCGCCGCGGCCAGCGGGTCGTCGTGCCCCGGTCCGTCGGCTGCCGTGACCACCCGGGGCCAGGCGGCCCGCCGCTCCTGGCGCGGGGCCACGATCTCCCGGGCCCAGCCGGTGCGCAGCAGGTCGGCCGCCTCCGCGGTCCGGGACCAGCCACCGAGGAGGAAGGCGGCGCCGGCCTGCTCGGCGCGCAGCCGGAGCACCTCCCGGGTGTGCGGGTACGGGGCCCTCGGCTCGGCGTGCAGGTCGTCGCCGTCGTCCCAGACCACCACCAGCCCCAACGGGGTGACCGGGGCGAACGCGGCGGCCCTGGTGCCGAGGACGACCCGCACCCGGCCGCGGGCGGTGGCGAGGAAGGCGCGGTACCGGGCGGTGGGACCGAGGTCGGCCTCCAGTCGGACATGGGCGCCCTCGCCCAGCCGATCGGCGATCCTCCGGTCGAGGAGGTCGAGGTCCCGCCGGTCGGGGACCACGACCACGGTTCCCCTGCCGGAGTCGAGGGTCGCCGCCGCGGCGTCGGCCACCGCTCGTGCCCACTCCTCACCGGGCAGGGCTGTCCACACCGCCCGGGGGGAGTCACCGGTGGCGAGCCGGGCCCGGAACGCCGCCCCGGCCGGGTACGCCGCCCACGGGGACGGGCCGGGCGCCGTCCCGGAGCGGTCCCGGTCGACCGGGTCGGCCGCGGGGTCGGTCTCCCGCTCCGTCGCCGCGTGCCGCGGGGGCACGGCGAGGCGGAGCACGTCGGCGAGGGTGCCCGCGTAGCCGTCGGCGACCGCCCTGGCCAGCCGGAGGACCTCCGGGGCGAGCACCCGCTCCGGCGACACCACCCGCCGCAACGGGGCCAGCCTGCCCCCGTGCTCGGAGGCGTCCACCCGCTCGACGAGGAACCCGTCCACGTCCCGGCCGGCGAACCGCACCCGGACCCGGGTGCCGGGCTGCGCCGCGTCGTCGAGCGACGCCGGGACGCGGTAGTCGAAGAGCCGGTCCAGGTGGGGCAGCGGGAGGTCGACCGCGACCCGGGCGACCGGCAGCGTGACCGGCTCCGCGGTGGGCGGGTTCTCGGCGCGGCCGGTGCCGGTCCGTCGACGGCGTCCGGTCGCCCCGCGGAGCAGTTCGAGCTGCTCCGCGGGGGGCGCGCTCACCGGGCCGCCGGCGTCCCCGGTCAGCGGAGGTCCCGGCTCAGCCGACGGCGGCGCGCAGGGCCTCGACCCGGTCGGTGCGCTCCCAGGTGAAGTCGGGGAGCTCCCGGCCGAAGTGCCCGTACGCCGCGGTCTGCCGGTAGATGGGCCGCAGCAGGTCGAGGTCGCGGATGATGGCGGCGGGGCGGAGGTCGAAGACCTCGGTGATGGCCGCCTGGATCCGCTCCAGCGGCACCGTCTCGGTCCCGAAGCACTCGACGTACAGGCCCACCGGGTGGGCCTTGCCGATCGCGTAGGCGACCTGGATCTCGCACCGGGCTGCCAGCCCTGCGGCCACCACGTTCTTGGCGACCCAGCGGGTGGCGTAGGCGGCGGACCGGTCGACCTTCGACGGGTCCTTGCCGGAGAACGCGCCGCCGCCGTGCCGGGCGGTGCCCCCGTAGGTGTCCACGATGATCTTCCGTCCGGTGACCCCGGCGTCGCCCATGGGCCCGCCGACCTCGAACCGGCCGGTCGGGTTTACCAGCAGCCGGGCGGAGGAGGTGTCGATGTCGACCGTGTCGATGACCGGCTTGACCACGTGGTCGGCGACGTCGGGCTGGAGCAGGTTCTCCAGAGAGATGTCCCCGGCGTGCTGGGAGGACACCACGACCGTCTCCAGCCGGACCGGGCGGTCGCCCTCGTAGGCGATGGTCACCTGGGTCTTGCCGTCGGGACGCAGGTAGGGCAGCTCCCCGCCGCGCCGCACCTCGGTCAGCCGCTGGGCCAGCCGGTGCGCCAGCCAGATGGGCAGCGGCATCAGCTCGGGGGTCTCGTCACAGGCGTAGCCGAACATCAGGCCCTGGTCACCGGCGCCCTGCAGGTCCAGCGGGTCGGAGCCGGACTCCACCCGGGACTCCCACGCCTGGTCGACCCCCATGGCGATGTCAGGGGACTGCGAGCCGAGGGAGACCTCGATCCCGCAGGACGCCCCGTCGAAGCCCTTGCTGGAGGAGTCGTAGCCGATGTCGAGGACGGTCCGGCGGACGATCCCGGGAACGTCGAGCCGCGCCTTCGTGGTGACCTCACCCGCGACGTGGACGAGCCCAGTCGTGATCATGGTCTCGACGGCGACCCTGCTGCGAGGGTCCTCCGCGATCAAGGCGTCCAGCACGGCGTCGGAGATCTGGTCGCAGATCTTGTCGGGGTGGCCCTCGGTCACGGACTCGGAGGTGAAAAGGCGGTGACTCACGGTTCTCCCAAGCTGCATGCGGACGAGGACGGCGGTCCGACCCGCGCAGCCGGCCGGACCGCCTCACTCTAGCGATCGGAGCGCTGTGCCGTCCCCTGGTCGTTTCGTCCTCCACGGGCAGGTGGCAGCAGCTTCACGACCTCGTCCCACACCGCGTCGGAGACGTCCTCCTTGGTGCCCTCGGGGACCTCGGTGAGCGAGCCGTCCGGCCGCAGCAGGACCACCTGGGTCCGCCGCTCGCCGAAGACCCGGCCACCGGAGACGTCGTTGACGACGAGCAGGTCGCAGCCCTTCCGGGCGAACTTGCGCCGGGCGTGGTCGAGGACGTCGCCCTCGGCGTCCCCGGTCTCGGCCGCGAACCCGACGACGACCTGCTCCCGTGGTCTGCGGGCCGACAGTTCGGCGAGCACGTCGGGGTTGCGGACCAGCCGGACCGTCGGGGCGTCCCCTGCCGGGTCCCCCGCTGCTCCCGCGACCTCGCCTGCCCCGAAGGTCTCGACCCCGGACGTCGCGGCCCCGCCGTCGTCGGCAGCGGCCTCCCGGTCCTTCTTGATCTTGAACGGGGACACCGTCGCCGGACGGAAGTCGGCGACCGCCGCGGCCATGACCACGGCGTCGGCCCCGCCGGCCGCGGCCAGCACGGCCTCCCTGAGCTCCAGCGCCGTCTCCACCCGGACGATCTCGACCCCGGCAGGCGGCTCCACGTCCATGGCCGCCGCGACCAGGGTGACCCCTGCCCCCCTGGCGACGGCGCTCGTCGCCAGCGCGACCCCCTGCCGGCCGGACGACCGGTTGCCCAGGTAGCGCACCGGGTCGAGGGGTTCCCTGGTACCTCCCGCGGAGATCACCACCCGGCGGCCGGCGAGGTCGGCCGGAGCCGGCCCGCGGGACAGCAGCCGTCGTGCGGCGGCGGCGATCGTCTCGGGCTCCGGGAGCCGCCCTGGTCCGCTGTCCGCCCCGGTGAGCCGCCCGACGGCCGGTTCGAGGACGACGACCCCCCGCTCGCGCAGGGTGGCCACGTTGGCCCGGGTCGCCGGGTGCCGCCACATCTCGGTGTGCATGGCCGGGACCATGAGCACCGGACAGCCTGCGGTGAGCAGGGTGCTGGTGAGGAGGTCGTCCGCGAGGCCGTGCGCCGCCCGGGCCAGCAGGTCGGCGGTGGCCGGGGCCACGACGACGAGGTCGGCGCTCCGGCCGATGCTCACGTGCGGGACCTCGTGGACGTCGGTCCAGACGTCGGTGGTCACCGGCTGCCGGGACAGGGCGGCCCAGGTGGCCTCGCCGACGAACCGCAGCGCCGCCGGGGTGGGGACGACCCGCACCTCGTGCCCGTCCTCGACGAGCAGGCGCAGCACGGAGCAGGCCTTGTAGGCGGCGATCCCCCCGGACACGCCGAGGACGACGCGGCCGGGCCGTAGGCCGGCCATGGCGCTGCGGCTCCGCCTACTGCTCGACGGGCTCGGAGGTGAGGAGCCCGGCGTTGATCTCGCGGAGCGCCACCGAGAGCGGCTTCTCCTGGACGTGGGTCTCGACGAGCGGGCCGACGTACTCCAGCAGCCCCTCACCGAGCTGCGAGTAGTACGCGTTGATCTGACGGGCCCGCTTGGCCGCGTAGATCACCAGGGCGTACTTGGAGTCGGCGGCGGTGAGGAGCTCGTCGATCGGCGGGTTGGTGATTCCCTCGGGAACCGCTGTGGTACCGGACACGCGTGTCCTCTCCCGGTCTGTGGGGCGGGTCGTCAGGTCGTGGCGCGCCGGACCCGTTGGGGCGACGCCGGCACCGGCTGCCGCCCGGTCACCGGATGCCCGGTGACCGGCGCGGCCGGAGCCTCAGCCGCGCACCCCACTCCTGGGGTGAGGTGCAAGACCCATGCATTGTACGAGTTGGTCCGTGGCGTCGTGGACGTCGTGGTTGACGACGGTCACGTCGAACTCCGCCTCGGCCGCCATCTCCCGCTCCGCGGTCTCCAGCCGCCGGGCGCGCTCCCCCGGCCCTTCGGTCCCCCTCCCCACGAGCCGACGCACGAGCTCGTCCCGGGAGGGGGGCGCGAGGAAGACGAACAGCGCCTCCGGCATGGCCCGCCGGACCTGGCGGGCACCCTGGAGATCGATCTCGAGGAGGGCCGGTCGCCCGGCCGCCACGGCGTCCTCCACCGGGCGGCGAGGGGTGCCGTAGCGGTGCACGCCGTGAACGACGGCCCACTCCAGCAGCTCGCCGTCCTCGACCATCGCGTCGAAGGTCGCGTCGTCGACGAAGAAGTAGTGCGTGCCGTGTACCTCGCCCGGCCGCGGCGGACGGGTGGTCGCCGAGACCGACAACCACACCTCCGGATAGCGGTGCCGGATGTCCGCGGCCACGGTGCCCTTCCCGACCGCCGTGGGTCCGGCGAGCACCGTGAGCCTGCGAGGCGAGGCACTGCCCCCCTGAGTCACGGAACGAGTCCGTTCAGCGGGTGAAGCGCTCGATCAGGGCGGTGACCTGGTTCGTGCCGAGACCGCGGACCCGCCGCGACTCGGAGATCCCGATCTCCTCCATGATCTGACGCGCTCTCACCTTGCCGACCCCGGGGAGCGCCTCGAGCAGGGCCGAGACCTTCATCTTGCCGATGACCTCGTTGCTCTGGCCCTCACGGATCACATCTCCGAGGGAGCCCTGGGAGTACTTCAGACGGTTCTTGACCTCAGCGCGAGCCCGGCGAGCCGCAGCCGCCTTCTCCAGGGCCGCAGCGCGCTGCTCGGGGGTCAGGGGGGGAAGTGCCACTGGGTCACCTCGGTCACTCGCGTGGACATCCGACTAGGCACCCCGCCCGGATCGCCCGCATGACCGGTGGTGCCGACGACAGCAATGCACGTCATGCTGCCAGTTCACGCACGGTGTCCGGGGCAGTTGCCGCCGTCGAACCTAGCGAGTCGTCGTCCCCGGCGGCAACGCGGGTCCCCCTCTGGCGGGTCGGCGTGGCCGAAAGGCCCCTCGGCCCACCCACCGAACACCCTGCCGGGCAG
>JAAYAH010000256.1 GCA_012719445.1 Actinomycetales bacterium
CGCACCGCCCCGACCCCTCGCCGACAATCGAGTCGTTGGAGCCCAACGAGAACCGCTGGTTGGCCTCACCGTGACAGGCATAGATGATCAACGCTGTGCCGTTGGCCGTGCCACGACCGGAGGCGTCCAGGCACATCGACCCGCCCAGCGTCCGCAGGGTGCCGTCCGAGGCGAACTCCCACACCTGCCCCGAGCTGTCACTACAGGTGTTGATCCGCGCCGAGGAACCGTTCCCGGTCCCGCTGACGTCCAGACACTTGCCCGCCGGCGTCACCAACTGACCCGCCCCCGAACCCGGCGTGGTACCCGTGCTCGTCGTCGTGGTGGTGCGGGTGGTCGTGGACGTGGTGGGCGTCTGGTTGTCCAGCCCCATGAACCGGATGCCGTAGGCGGCCATACCGTTCATCGGCAGGGCGTGGCCGACCCCGGCGATGCTGATGCCCTCGACCGTCGCCTGGGTGGAGGAGTTCCCGTAGCGGGTACGGGTCCACCCCGAGGCCGGGCTGTCAGTGGACACCGGCGTCTGGCTGACGCCGTTGACGTTGGTCCACTGCTTGATCTCCTCGCCGTAGTTCACGTAACTCAACGTGGTGTCGGTCGCGCCGTGCCACAGCTGCATCCGCGGATAGGGCCCGGTGTAGCCGGGGTACATCGACCGGACCGCGTCACCCCACTGCTGGGCGCTCTTGACGAGCTGCCCACCCGAACACTGGCTGTTCCACGTGTTGGAGGCACTGCCGGTGGCGAAACACGTGGCAGGCACCCCGGAGAAGGCCACCCCGGCCTTGAACACGTCGGGGTAGTCCCCGGCGAGAACGTTGGTCATCATCGCACCGGAGGAGGCACCCATGACATAGACCCGATTCGGGTCACCGTTGTAGTGCTGCTCGGCATAGGTGACCATCGACATGATGCCCACCGGGTCCGAGCCGCCACCCCGCGTCAACGCCTGCGGAGAGTAGACGTCGAAGCACTGCCCACTGCGCGTTGCCTCGGGGAAGACGATGATGTAGCCGTACTGATCCGCCCCGGTGACCCATTCACGGGCCCCCCCGCCGAAGAACGCCGACGCCGACCCCGTGCAGTAGTGCACCGCCACCAGGATCGCGGGTTTGGGCGCCACGTTGTTCGGCACATAGACATACATGTTCAGGTTGCTCGGGTTGGTCCCGAAGTTCGTCACCCGCTGCAACGACGCCGCGGACGCCGGCTGAGCCAGGGCGAGTCCCCCCGTCACGACAGCCATCGCCACGGCGACGGCACCCAGCCTCGCCATTCCCTGTCTCACGACATTCTCCTTGCCTCGAGCGGGTCTTCCAGAAAGTGATCGGTCACGACCGGTGAACGCGACGGAGGGCGCGGGACGCAGGCCCGGCCCGTGCCCGCGGCCGACCGAGGCACCGGAACCGGACGCGCCGACGGGCTTCGGGGCGGTCCGGGCCGGTACACCGACGCCGCGGTCGGAGGTGGTGCGGGTGATCGTCCGCACCACCTCCGACCGGAACCGGATCAGCGGATCCCGGGTGACCGACCGGGATCGCGGCTCCGCCTCAGGCGGTTATCGCTGCAGGGTGAGTACGCCGGGTCGCCAGGGCAGGTTGTTGTAGTCGCCGCCGGCGCTGGGGGACTTGCCCTGGTAGAGCAGTTGCAGGTTGCACGGGTCGACGGTCTTGGTCTGGTCGGGGTTGTTGCGGACCAGGTCGCCGTGGCTGATGTCGTTGGTCCACGAGGCGTTGGCGTTGGCCTTGCCGGCGAAC
>JAAYAH010000257.1 GCA_012719445.1 Actinomycetales bacterium
CTGCCGGGCGGGCGGGTCCTCGCCGTTGCGGGGGGCCGTCGGAATGCGCGTGGTCTCTGCGCCGCTCGACCCCTGGCCCACGTATCCGCCGGAGGCGCGCGGGGGCCAGCCCGGGGCCGACCAGCCGGGCGGCGGCGGGGTGCCGTAGGCCGGGATGGCGGTGGTCCGCTGAGAGGACCCGGCGAATTCGCGGGGGTCGCCGCCGGAGCCCGCCCCGGGCCCGCCCTGGGAGGTGTACCCGGCCGGTCCTGCCGGACCCACGGGGCCCTGCACCCGGTCGGTGCCGTTCCCGGCCCCGGTCTGCTGCTCGGACTGGCGACTGGCCGGCAGCACCGGCATCGCGAACGGGTCCGTGACCGGCGGGGGCCACGGCTCGCCGCGCTCCCTGGCCAGCTCGCCCGGGGTCTTGATGGGCGGGCGGGTGGAGGGGATCCGGCCACCGAAATCGTCGAACTCGGTGATCCGGGGCCGCTTGACCACGTCGGCGAACAGCCGCTCCAGGTCGTCCTGCCGCAGCGTCTCCTTCTCGAGGAGTTCGGCCGCGACCGCATCCAGGATGTCCCGGTTCGTCTCCAGGACCTGCCAGGCCTCGGTGTGCGCGGCGTCGATGATCCGCCGCACCTCGTCGTCGAGGATCTTGGCGACCTCGGGCGAGTACTCCACGCTGGAGCCGCCACCGCGACCCAGGAACGGGTCGCCGCCCTCTCCGCCGTACTTGACCGCACCGAGCTTGGCGCTCATGCCGTACTCGGCGACCATCGTCCGGGCGATCCGGGTGGCCTGCTCGATATCCGAGCTCGCACCGGACGTGGGCTCGCCGAACACGTACTCCTCCGCTGCGCGGCCGCCCATCGCCATGACGATCCGCGCGATCATGTCCGCACGGGTCATCAAGCTCTTGTCGTCCTCCGGCACGACCAGCGCGTGTCCGCCGGTGCGGCCCCGGGCCAGGATCGTGACCTTGTGGACGGGCTCCAGGTCCTCCATGGCCCACGCGGCCAGGGCGTGACCGGACTCGTGGTACGCGGTGACCTTCTTCTCGTGCTCGCTGATCACGCGATGCTTGCGCCGGGGGCCGCCCACCACGCGGTCGGTGGCCTCCTCCAGCACGTCGATCGAGATCTCGTCGTGTCCCATCCGGGCCGCCAACAGGGCGCCCTCGTTGAGGACGTTGGCCAGGTCCGCACCCGACATGCCGATGGTGCGGCGCGCCAGGGCCTTCATGTCCACGTCCGCGGCGATCGGCTTGCCGACCGAGTGCACGGCGAGGATCGCCTCGCGGCCCTTGAGGTCCGGGTTGGTGACCGGGACCTGCCGGTCGAACCGGCCCGGGCGCAGCAGCGCCGGGTCGAGAACGTCCGGCCGGTTGGTGGCGGCGATGAGGATGACGGTCGACCGGTCGTCGAACCCGTCCATCTCGCTGAGGATCTGGTTGAGGGTCTGTTCCCGCTCGTCGTGGCCGCCACCGACTCCCGCCCCGCGGATCCGACCTACCGCGTCGATTTCGTCGATAAACAGGATGCAGGGAGAATTTTCTTTGGCCGTCCGGAACA
>JAAYAH010000258.1 GCA_012719445.1 Actinomycetales bacterium
GGCTTCACCGCCAACGGCAGCGGCACCCCCACGGTCAGCTGCTGACACCCGACCACACAACCCCTACCCCGACCCCACGATGATCCGGCTCCTCCCGGCCGACCCCCTGGCCGGGAGGAGCCCCACCGCCGTCGTGCAGGTCTCCTCGGCATGCGACTCGTGGTGCCCCCGACGGGAATCGAACCCGCACTCCAGCGCTTTTAAGGCGCCTGCCTCTGCCGTTGGGCTACGGGGGCCCGCCCAGGCTATCCCCGCCGGCAGCCGAGGTGAACTCGCGGAACGGCGTCACGAATGAGCCCAGTGAGACGATCTCCCTGCGGAAGAACAGGGCGAGGGTCCAGTCGGAGACGACTCTGATCTTCCGATTCCAGGTCGGCACCCGGGACAGGTGGTAGGTCCGGTGCATGAACCAGGCGAGCCGTCCCCTGAGCTTGACCCCGTAGACCTGGGCGACTCCCTTGTGCAGGCCGAGACTGGCGACGGAACCGGCGTGGGCGTGCCGGTACGCCCTGGTCGGACGACCACGGAGGTCGGCGACGAGGTTGTCCGCCAGCCGCCGCGCCTGCCGGACGGCGTGCTGCGCGCTCGGTGCGCACAGCTCCCCCGGCCGGGTCAGGTCGGGGACCGCGCACGCGTCGCCCGCGCCCCAGACGCCGTCCACGCCGTCCACCCCGAGGTCGGCCCGGCAGACCAGCCGGCCGCGGTCGTCCAGCGGCAGGCCCAGCTTCTCCAGCACCGGGTTCGCCTTGACGCCGGCGGTCCAGACGATCGTGTCCGACGCGAACGTCGTGCCGTCGGAGAGCTCGACCTGCCCGTCGACGCAGGAGGCCAACCGGGTGTCCAGCCGCACCTCGATACCGCGCCTGCTCAACTCCCGCACCGTGTACCGGCCCATGTCGTCGCCGACCTCGGGCAGGATCCGTCCCGCGGCCTCGACGAGCACGAACCGCAGGTCGTCCGGGGTGACCCGGCGGTAGTACCGGGTGGCGTCGCGGGCCATGTCCTCCAGTTCGGCGAGCGCCTCGACCCCCGCGTAGCCGCCACCGACGAAGACGAAGGTCAGCGCCCGCCGACGACGCGCGGCGTCCGTCGTCGACTCCGCGACGTCGAGGCACTGCAGCACCTGGTTGCGCAGGTAGATGGCCTCCTCGACGGACTTGAAGCCGACCCCCCGCTCGACGAGCCCCGGCACCGGCAGCACCCGCACCACCGAGCCGAGGGCCACCACGACGACGTCGTACGGCAGGTCGTACTCGGGACCGTGCAACGGGTCGACCCGGACGGTCCGCGTCTCGTGGTCGAGGCCGACCACGTAGGCGTTGATCACGGCGGACCGGCGCAGCACCCGGCGCAGGGGGACGACCACGTGCCGCGGGGACAGCGCCCCGGCCGACGCCTCCGGCAGGAACGGCTGGTACGTCATGTAGGAGCGGGGATCGACGACGGTGATCTCCGCCTCGTCACGGCGGAGCCGGGACTCCAGCCGCAGGGTCGTGTAGAGCCCGGCGTACCCGCCGCCGAGCACGAGGATCTTCCGGGGAGCCGGGGTGGGTGCGGGTCGGGGCACACCCTCACCGTAGGCAGCCGTCGCCCGGTCGGCACCTCGGTTCCTCGGTGGCCGGGTTGCCGTTCATCGTGGTCACGGCGATCTCGCGGGTCGCGGACACCTCGAAGGCGCCGAGCAGGTCCAGCAGCCACTCCCGGGTGTGGTGTCGACAGACGGCGCCGTCACCGGTCTCGAAGACGCCGTGGCGGCCGTACCTCACCGCGAACGCCTGGTAGCGGTCGAGATTCCGGCGGTCGCCCTGGAGGGGGTAGTCGCTGACGTAGAGGACGCCGCCGGACCTCAGCACCCGGTGCAGTTCACCGACGAGCCGCCGCTGGTCGTCGTCCGCCGGAACACAGGTGAGCACGGCGAACAGCACGACGGCGTCCACGCTGGAGTCCGCGTACGGGAGAGCCGGTGGATGCTCGATCACCCGGAACGTCAACTCCGGGTGCTCCCTGCGTGCCCGGTCGACGGAACCGGCGGCGACGTCCACCCCCTCCACCCCGGTCCAGCCCGCGTCGTGCAGCAGGGCGGTGACCCGGCCGTAGCCGCAGCCGTAGTCGAGGATCCGCGCCCGGTCGGACGGTTCTCCCAGCCAGGCGAGGTCGATCGGGTGGGAGTAGGTCTTGGTCACACCTGTGGTGTTCCAGTAGGACTGGTTCTGCTGCGACGTCGGCATGCCGGTAAGGGTCCCACTCCCGGTGTCCGCGGGTGCGGCCGTCACCGACCGGCGAGCGCCCTCGCCCTGGCCAGGACGGTGTCGAGCATCGCCTCGGTGAGCCTGCCGGTGAAGGTGTTCTGCTGGCTGACGTGGTAGCTGCCGAGCAGGGTGAGCTGCCGGCCTCCCGATCCCGGCGCCTTCGCCGCCGGTCCACGACCATCCCGGCCCTCCGGGCCCTGCTGCCCCGGCTCCGGCTGCTGCCCCGGCCCAGGGAGGGTGAGGGCGGCTTCGGCGCCGTGCCCGAACCGTGGCCTGGGGCTGGGCACGGACCAGCCGAGCCGGCGAGCGCAGCCGAGGGTCGCGTCCCAGGCGAAGCCGCCGAGAGCGAGGACGACACGCAGGCCCGGCGAGACCAGGTCGACCTCCCGGTCCAGCCAGGCCGAGCAGGCGTCACGTTCGGCGGGATCCGGCCGGTTGCCCGGTGGGGCGCAGCGGACGGCTGGAACCATCCGCGCGCCGTCCAACCGCTGGCCGTCCCCCGCTGCCCAGCTCTCGGCGATCCTGGCGAACCCGGCCCGGTGCAGGGCGGCGAAGAGCCAGTCGCCGGAGCGGTCGCCGGTGAAGATCCGGCCGGTGCGGTTGCCGCCGTGCGCCGCCGGTGCCAGCCCGACGACGAGCAGCCACGGCCGCTCGTCACCCCAGCCGGGGATCGGCCGGCCCCAGTAGGGCTCGGTGTCGAAGGACCGGCGCCGCCGTGCCGCGACCTCCTCGCGCCAGGCGACCAGTCGCGGGCAGGCCGCGCACACGGAGCTGCGGGCGTCGAGGGCCGCGAGGTCGGCGCAGCCGGCGGCCAGGTACGCCGCCTCGTCGGCCGCCCCGGCGACCGGCGTCAGCGGGGTGGCCCGGTCCCCCGGCCACCCGGACCCCGGTGGGACCGGGGAGGGGAAGCCCGTGCCGGTGATCGGATGGGGGCGCAGCGCGGCGGGCGACGGTTCGCCTCCGCCGGGTTCCACGCCGGTGGCGACCACCGGCTCAGGACGCCTTGAGGTAGGCGGTGACGAAGGCCTTCCCGGTGGCGAGGGACTTGTCCGTCATCACCATGACCAGCTTCGCGTCCCGGTACCAGACGTAGATGACCGCCTGGCCCTTGGCGGTCCGGGAGACCTTCTGCCCGGCGATGGTCACCTTCTTCGTCGTCGTCCCCGGCCCCGCCATGGAGTCCTTCACCATGGCGAGCACGACGTCCTCGAAGTCCTTCAGCGCCGCCGTCTCGTCGGAGACCCGGTAGATGGCCAGATCGGCGACGAACTTCCCGTTCCGGGCCACCCCGTTCGTCGACGCGGCGGTGAACGCGGGGTTCGCCGGATCGACCCCGCCGAGCGCCTTGCTGATCCCCTTGGACGGCTTGCGGTACTCGTAGCCCTCCACGCGCACCGGCCGCACCTCGTCCGAGGTGGTGGGCGAGGCGCTGGTTGAGGCCGTGGTGCTCCCGGTCTCCTCACCCGCGCCGGTCCCCGACGTGGACGCCGAGCCGGACAGCCCGGCGCCCGGCTGCCCCGAGGGCACGTCGGGAGGGTTCGAGCAGGCGGTGAGCACCGCCACGAGGGCGAGCGGCACGGCGAGCAGGACCAGGCGCTGCGACATGGGTGACGTCCTCCCGGATCTCGACAGCCCGGCGGGTCCCCGTGCCCGCCCCGGTACGTTACCTGCAGTCCCGGGATCCCGGTACGCCGCCGCCGACCCCGGCCCGGTCCGTCACTGGCAGGCCAGGGACCAGGCGATGCCGTCGAGGATGTCGTGCTCGCTGGTGACCACCGTGACGATCCCGGCCTCGGCGCTCACCCGGTCCACGAGGCACCGCCAGACCAGGGCCCCTCCGCCGATGACGTCGACCCGGCCGGGGTGCATGTACGGCAGGGCCGAGCGTTCCCTCCTCGACATCGACAGCAGCTCGGTGCACGCCTTCCGCACGGTCGGCACCGGCAGCTCGGCCCCGTGGATGCGGCCCGGGTCGTAGCCGGGCAGACCGAGGGCGTGGGCGGTGACGGTGGTGACCGAGCCGGCCAGGCCGATCAGGGTCCCGGTGGAGGCCAGCGGCACGGTCCGGGCGGCGAGGTCGATCGCCGCGTCGATGTCCGCCACGGCCGTCTCGACCTGGGCCGGGGTCGGCGGGTCGCCGTGCAGGTGCCGCTCGGTCATCCGCAGGCAGCCCAGGTCGACCGATCGGGCCGCCTCGACGGTCCGGGAGCCGAGGACCAGCTCCGTCGACCCGCCACCGAGATCGACGACGAGGAACGGCGGGGTGTACCCGCCGGCGAGACCGGCGGTCGCCCCGAGGAAGGACAGCGCCGCCTCCTCCTCGCCGCTGACGACCTCGGGCTCCGCGTCGAGGATGTCCCTGACCCCGGCGACGAAGTCCGCGCGGTTCGCGGCGTCCCTGCTGGCCGACGTCGCGACGATGCGGAGCTGCTCGACCCCGGCCTCCTGGCACCACCGGCCGTAGGTCCGCAGTACCGCCATGGCGCGGCGCAACGCCGCCGAGGAGATCCGGCCGGTGCGGTCGACGCCCTTGCCGAGCCGCACGACCTCCATGTGCCGACGGACGTCGCCGAGCACGCCGGTCGCGGGGTCGACGTCCGCGACGAGCAGCCGCAGCGAGTGCGTACCGCAGTCGATGGCGGCGACCCGCGTCACCGGCCCTCCCGCTCCGGAGCGGTCGCCTCGCCGCCGGTGCCGGGGACGCACCGGCCCGCGGCCCACCAGTCCGGCAGGGCGACCAGGGCCTCGTCCCCGAGGAGGTTGGTCCCCGGGCCGGCCGCGAGCGCGTGCCCGACGAGGGCGTGCAGGCACTTCACCCGCTCCGGCATCCCGCCGGCGGAGACCCCGGCCAGCTCCGGGACGTCTCCCAGCAGGGCCCGGCGACGCAGGTAGTCGTCGTGGGCGGCCCGGTGGGCCGCGGCGAGCTGCTGGTCCTCCGCGAGCCGGGTGGTCATCTCGCGCATGACCCCCTCCGACTCGAGGGTGCCGACGGCCGCGCACGCCCTGGGACAGGTCAGGTAGTACGTCGTCGGGAAGGGAGTCCCGTCGTCCAGCCGCGGCGCCGTCTCCACGACGTCGGGGAGCCCGCAGGGACACCGGTGGGCGACGCCGACGACCCCGCGCGCGGGCCTGCTCAGCTGCGCGGTGACCGCCTCGAGGTCCGCCGGGCTCAGACCGCCGCTCACGGGGCATCCCCGATGGAGGCCGCCCCGGGGTCCCGCCCGGCGATCTCCACCGACCGCCAGAGGTCGGCGTACCAGGGCCGGTGGGTGGACGCGACCCTTCCGGCCACCTGGCTGGGGTCCACCGGGGCCGTCGACCGGGGCAGGTCGTCGAGCACGACGTAGCCCGTCTCGCCGGGGAAGACGAACCGCAGCCGGGCCCGGGCCTGGGTCTTCACGTACTCCGGGTCCTTCCACCGACGCTGCTCGGCCTCGAGCGCCTCGACCTGGCGCCGGTCCTCCTCGACCGTCTCCCGCAGCGCGGAGATCCTCGACCGCTGCTCCAGCCACGGCCGCACCGAGGGCGCGAGCATGAGCACGACGATCACCAGGGTTCCGGCGACGATGGTCACCGGCCGGACCATGGCCGGACGCCGTGGCGATGCCGTCGGCCGCCGGGACGGCGTGCCGTTCCCCCGCTTCGGTCGACCCGCCCGGCCGGAGGAGTCCCCGGCTGCGCGGCCGGAGGAGACCTCGGGACGCCGTGGCGCCGACCCGGAACCGGAGCGGGGGGGCGTCGTCCGGGGAGCGCCGGTGCCCGAGCTACGACCAGTGCCCGAGGCCGACCTCGGAGTACCCGCCGCCTTGGGGGTCCCGGTACCCGACCGACCGGTGCCCGAGCTACGACCAGCGCCGGTGCCGCGACCGGAGCGTCCCTGCCGCCCGGGACCCTGTCCGCCGGACCCGGGACGCCGCCCCCTGCCGCCGCCGGGGTCACGACCGGCGCCGCGCGGTGTCGGCGGCCTGCGTGGAGGCATCGTCCTCACCTCGGATCTCGCGACGGGCTGCGCGGGGGGCTCCGATCAGGAGCCCTGGCGGGGCACCGTTCCCTCATACCCCCGGAAGTCCCCATCTTCCCCCCGGGAACGGCCACGTCCCGGGCCGACACGGCGAACCGGTCGGCCCGGGACGTGGATCCCGCGAGAACGGGGACGCTCAGCGGGCGAAGCGGGGGAACGCGGAGGCGCCGGCGTACTTGGCGGCGTCGTCGAGTTCTTCCTCGATCCGCATGAGCTGGTTGTACTTGGCCACGCGCTCCGACCGGGCCGGGGCACCGGTCTTGATCTGACCGCAGTCGGTCGCCACCGCGAGGTCGGCGATCGTGGTGTCCTCGGTCTCCCCGGACCGGTGGCTCATCATGCAGCGGAAGCCGTTGCGGTGAGCGAGGGAGACGGCGTCGAGGGTCTCGGTGAGGGTGCCGATCTGGTTGACCTTGACCAGCAGGGCGTTGGCGGCGCCGGAGTCGATGCCGCGACGCAGCCGGACCGGGTTGGTGACGAACAGGTCGTCGCCGACGAGCTGGGTCCTGCCGCCAAGCGTGCTGGTGATGGCCTGCCATGCCTCCCAGTCGTCCTCGGAGAGCGGGTCCTCGATGGAGACGATCGGGAAGGCGTCGACGAGCGAGGTGTAGTAGTCGATCATGTACTGGGCGCTGCGCTGCTGGCCCTCGAAGGTGTAGCTGCCGTCCTTGAAGAACTCGGTCGCGGCCACGTCGAGGGCGAGGGCCACGTCGCTGCCGAGGGTGAACCCGGCCTTCTCGATGGCGACGGCGATGATGTCGAGGGCCTCGCGGTTGCTGGACAGGCTGGGGGCGAAGCCGCCCTCGTCACCGAGGCCGGTGGCCAGCCCGCGCTCCTTGAGCACCGACTTCAGCGAGTGGTAGGTCTCCGCGCCCCAGCGGACGGCGTCCCGGAAGGTGGGGGCGCCGATGGGCGCGATCATGAACTCCTGGATGTCGACGGCGGTGTCGGCGTGCGCGCCGCCGTTGAGGATGTTCATCATCGGGACCGGCAGCACGTGGGCGTTCGGGCCGCCGACGTAGCGGAACAGGGGAAGGTTGGAGGACTCGGCCGCGGCCTTGGCGACGGCGAGGGACACCCCGAGGATGGCGTTCGCGCCGAGCGCACCCTTGTTGTCGGTGCCGTCCAGGTCGAGCATCGCCTGGTCGACGAGCCGCTGGTCGGTGGCGTCGTAGCCGAGCAGTTCCGGGGCGATCTGGTCGACCACGGCGGCGACCGCCTGCTCGACGCCCTTGCCGAGGTAGCGGCCCTTGTCGCCGTCCCGCCGCTCGACCGCCTCGAAGGCGCCCGTGGAGGCACCGGACGGCACGGCTGCACGGCCGATGATCCCGTCGTCCAGCGCCACCTCCACCTCGACGGTGGGGTTTCCACGGGAATCGAGGATCTCCCGGGCTACAACGGCCTCGATGCTTGCCACGTCAACGCTCCCTGGGCATGCGGGTGCAGATACGGGCGCAGCCTACCGATCGCTGTGTCTGCCCCCATCCACCGAGGGGTCTCCCCGCGGCGACCGAGGGGTCTCCCCGCGGTGACCGGTGGCCAATGGGGCTCATTCTCAGGTTATGAGCCCCATTGGCCACCGGTCACCGTGAGGTGGGTGAGGGGGCAGGGAGCAGGGGGTGGGCGGGTCAGCCGAGGCCGAGCAGCCGGCGCAGGTGCCGGGGGGACGGCGACCCGTTGGCGAGCACGGCGTCGTGCAGCTCACGATCGGTGGCACCCGGCCGGGAGGCCCGCAGCCGCCTGACGACGTCGCTCACCTCGTGCCAGCCGACGTGGTAGGTGGTGAGCTGGGCCGAGGTCAGCAGCGCCCGACGGACCTTGCCGACCGCCTCGCCCTCCTCCTGGTGCCCCCGCCCGAGCAGCAGGGACATGGCCTCGGCCTCGGTCATCCCCCGGGAGTGGATCCGGACGTCGAGGATCGCGTTGATCGTGGTGCGCAGCAGCGTCTTGAGCCGGTGCATGCGCAGGCCGGCGTCCACGTCCTCACCGAGCCCCAGGCCGGCCCCGGCGATCAACGACTCCGCGTACACCGCCCACCCCTCGATGAACGTGCCGCTCCCCAGTGCGACGCGGACCGGGGCCGCGTCCGGCCGACCGGCCCGGTGCCGGGCGGAGTGGCCGAGCTGGAGCAGGTGACCGGGCACCCCCTCGTGCGTGGCGAGGTTGCGGAGCATGTGGCCGTTGTACTCGCGGTAGAACGAGGCGACCCGCTCCGCCGACCAGTCGGACGGCGCAGGCGAGATCGCGTACAGGGTCGGCTGCGGCCCGGCGGGACCCGGGGGCTCGAGGGGGCCGGGCGGGTCGCAGTAGGCGACGGCGAGGCCGCGGCGGGACTCCGGCATCTCGATGATCCGCACCGGGTCGTCGGGAACGGTGACAAGGTCCAGTTCGCGGACCCGACGGGTGACGTCGGCCAGCGCCTGCTCGTTCAGGGCCAGCACCGTCGAGTCGTCGACGGGTGCCGCCGCCGCGAGCCGGTCGAGGACGTCGCGCACCTGCCCGGGACGCTGCGGTGCCTTCTCGATCCGGCTGGCGAGCTCGGCGATCTCCTCCTCGACGGCCTGGAGGTCGCTCTCGGCCCGGGTGAGCACCACGTCCGGGGTGGTCTCGGTGTCCAGGGTGTACCAGAGCCGGGCGGCGTAGAGCCGCTCGCCCAGCCGGGGGTCGCCGTCACTGGTCGGCAGCGCCGCCTCCAGCCAGCGGGTGTGCTCGGCCAGGGCGTCCAGGGCGGCGGCCCGCGCCGGCAGGACCTCCGCGCGCAGGGCGGGAGCCCGGTCGAGCAGCGTGTCGAGATCGGCGCCGAGCATCCCGGCGATGCCCCGCGTCTGCACGATCGCGGTCTCGACGTGGACGCGGGGCATGTCGTGCAGCACCCGCCGGGCGACCTCCAGCCGCCGGGGCACCGCCGTCATCCGGGCGGCCAGCGCACGCAGCCTCGCCTCGGCGTCACCGATCTCCCGGCCCAGCAGCGGGTACAGGGCGTCGCCCGGCAGGTGCACCAGCGGATCGATCTCGTGCGCCCGCAGCTCGGTCAGCTCCCACCGCCGCGCGGCGACGGTGGTCCGCAGGATCTCCAGGTCGACGGCGTCCTCGACGTCGAGGTCGGCCTCCTCGACCTGGTCGAGGGCGGTCAGGGCGTCGCCGAGCACCTCGGCGGAGGCGGCGACGCCCTCGGGGCTGAGGTCGCCCAGCCGGTCGTCGAACCGGTGGTCCCCGAGCGCCGTCGCGGCCTCGGGGATCGACTCCAGCAGCGCGTCCAGCACCCGCTCGGCCAGGTCACGGAACGACACCGTCACCCACCGCCTTCCCCCGGCCGGGACCGACCGGCCGCTCCGCGGGTCTCGGCCACGAGATCCACGGCGTCAGGGTCCACGGCGTCAGGGTCCGCAGCGCCGACCGGGTCCACGGCGTCGACCAGCCTGGTCAGGGCGGCGCGCAGGGCCGTCTCGGCGTCGGTCCCCCCGGCGGCGGCCTCCCGGACGACGCGCAGCAGCCCGGCCGCGACGGGGTCCCCGGCGACGGCGGCGTCCAGCACGGCACCGACCTCGCCGGTCGCGTCCCCCCTGCCCACGGCCCGTTCCAGCCGCGACAGCATCTTCTGCGCCCGGGCCAGGGCCGGAAGGGTGGCCGGGATGCCCTCGAAGACGCCGCGGCGTCCCTTCTCCTCGGCCTTGAGCCGCTCCCAGTTGGCCTCGACCGCGGCCGGGCCATCCACCTCGACCTCCGCGAACACATGCGGGTGCCGGTGCACCAGCTTGGCCACGATGCCAGCGGCGACGTCGTCGACGGAGAACGGGTCGTCCGGGTCCTCCTCGGCCACCCGGGCGTGGAAGACGACCTGGAGCAGCAGGTCGCCGAGCTCCTCGCGCAGGTGGGCCCGGTCGCCGCGGTCCACGGCCTCCAGCACCTCGTGCGCCTCCTCCAGGAGGTAGGGCAGCAGGCTGAGGTGGGTCTGCTCGGCGTCCCACGGACAGCCGCCGGGCGAGCGCAGCCGGTCCATCACCGCGACGAGGTCGAGCAGCCGGGACCCGGGCACGTCGTAGGACCCGGTGATGACCTCCACCTCCGGCAGGTCGGCGGTCTGCGCCGACAGCCCGAGGTGCTCCGCGAGCGCGTCGGTGAGGCCGGGGTCGCCGTCGGGGGATCCCAGCCACACCACCGACCGACCGCCGGTCGCGGTCTCGACGAGGTCCCGGGCCCGGCGGTCGACGGGGACGTCCCCGAGGTCGACGAGGCGGACCTCCGCCTCGGCGAGGGCCTCCGCCCACCCCGGGCCTGGATCGGCGGCCAGCACCCGGTCCGCGGTCCGCAGCGCGTCCCAGGCCGACCAGGTGAGCTGCCCCGGACCGACCCGGGGACTGGTCAGCAGCAGGACGACCCTGCCGTCCCCCGTGGTGAGCCCGTCGACGGACGCCGGACCGGGCATCGGAACCGTCAACTGTCCTCCGCCTGGCCCGCGAGCTGCGGGATCCAGTTGGTCGGCCCGAAGGCGATGCTCGCCCGCATCCGGTCGAGCTCACCGAACCGCGGGTTCACCTGGATGTCGGCGGCCTCGATCTGCCCGAGCAGGTCGCCGATGACCTTCTCCCGCTGGTCGCCCGTCTCGTTGGACAGCCGGCTGAGGGTCACCATGACCTGGATCGACTTCAGCGCGCCGGGGCTCGGGTTCGTGATCTTCTTGTCCGCGAAGTCCTTGCGGACGTCCTCGAGGGAGACGTCCATCCCGGCCTTCCGCCCCGCCTCCATGACGAAGGGCTCGAAGATGAGCTGGACCAGGATGTCCTGCTTCGTGATCAGCTCCGGCTGCCCCGAGTACACGGCCAGGTCGTCGACGGACTCCTGGAGCTCGGTCACGGGGATCCGCTTGCCGTTGACGATGGCGGCGGCGCCGGAGTAGACGTCCCCCTCCCCGCAGCCGGTGAGCAGCAGGGACGAGGCCAGCGTCAGCACCACCGCCGAACGGCGCCACCGGGAGGCACCGGGCGCGGGGGTCGGCGAGCCGCGGAGGAACCGGCGCGACGACCGGCGACCGGACGACGGGCGGGTACCAGGGGCAGGAGTCACGGCAGTCCCTCTCCGGATCGGGTGTCCGTGCGCGCGGGGCGGACGAACGGCGTGCGGCACCGATGGTAAGACACCTGGCCACTACTCTCTGGATGGTGCCGCCCGGTCTCCCCCACGTCCTGCTCTCGGTCGCGGTGTCCGTCGACGGATTCATCGACGACACGAGCCCGTCCCGGCTCGTGCTCTCCGGCGAGGCGGACCTCGACCGGGTCGACGAGGTCCGGGCCGGGGTGGACGCCGTGCTCGTCGGGGCGGGCACCCTCCGCACCGACGATCCCCGCCTGCTCGTCCGCTCGGCCGCCCGCCGCTCGCGCCGGGTTGCCCGCGGTCACCCGGAGCATCCGATCAAGGTGACCGTCACCGGCAGCGGGAACCTGGACCCGGGAGCCGCCTTCTTCACCACCGGGGACACCCGGAAGATCGTCTATGCCGCCGGGCCCGCGGTGGGCACCGCCCGCGAACGGCTCGACGGCGTCGCCGAGGTCGTCGACGCGGGCACCCCACTCGACCTGCGCCGGGCGCTCGCCGACCTGGCGACCCGGGGGGTCCACCGGCTCCTGGTCGAGGGCGGCAGCAGCGTGCTCACCCAGTTCCTCCGTTACGGGCTCGCCGACGAGCTGCACCTGGCCGTCGCCCCGTTCTTCGTCGGTGACCCGACGGCACCACGGTTCGTCGGCCCGGGTGCCTTCCCCTACGGCCCCGGACGGCGGATGCACCTGCTCGACAGCCGGGTGCTCGACGACGTCGTCCTGCTGCGCTACCGGCTCGCCCCCTGCTGACCCCGGGGCCCCTCACCTCAGCGCCGACCGTCCCGACGGGTTCTCCGGCGCCCGACCACCGTGACGGTGAGGGCGGTGACGGCCAGCCCCAGCCCGGCAAGGACGGCGCCGAGCCAGGCCACGAAGCGCGGGAGATCCGCGGGCCTGCCGACGCCGAACCGGTCGACGTCACCCGCCGCGGTGCAGTCGAGGGTGTGCGGGCCCGGCGCGGCCACGGTGAAGGTGGTGACCCGGTACCACCGGTAGGAGTTGCGGTCGGACTGCAGCTCGTACGTCGGGGGATCGAGGGCGATCTCCCGCCCGTCCGCCGCGGTGACGGTGCAGGAGGATCCCTCGATCCCCCGGCGGCCCGGGCTTCCCGCGGTGATCACCCAGGGTCCGGAGTCGTCGAGCGACACCGTCCGCTCCTCGTCCGGGGCGAACACCGAGATCGGCTCCGGCATCGCCCGGGACACGCCGAGGAACCCGGTGGCGGCGAGACCGGCCCCGGCGAGGACGGCCAGACCGGCACCGGCGACGACGAGACCGGCCGCCAGGGGCCGGAGCGGGCGTCCCGTTCCGGGCATTCCCCCTGCTGCGACGGTCCCGGCGGCAGCGGGACGCCGCGGAGCCTGCTCCGAGACCGCGGCCCAGTCGATCCTGGCGCGCCGTGAGCCCTGGCCCACCCGGACCGGGAGTTCCGCCCCGGGCTCGAGCCGCTCCACGAGCGTCGGCGGCGGGACACACCGGATCGAGGTCTCCACCGGCTGCTCCCCCGGCACCGGGACGGAGAGCCGGACCCGGAACACCGGCCTGCCGTTGAGCCGCGACGCGGTCGGGGCGACCGCCGTGACGGTCCCGACCGCGACGGAGCCGGTGGCCAGGATGCGCCGGTTCCGGCGCAGCACCACCCCGGCGACCAGGGCGACCGGCCCCCACGGCCCCAGCGACAGCCCCAGCGCCGCACAGACGATCAGCAGCGGCAGGGGGACCGGCGGCCACGTCACCAGCACGACGACGGCGCCCACGAGCCCGGCCGTGAGGAGCAGGCCGACGCCGAAGAGCAGCGCGGGGCCGCCGGCCCGGGGAGCGGATCCGGTCGGAGCCGGTGCGGAGGGCTGTTGCAGGGAAGCCATCATCGGAGTCTCCGTCGTCGACGTCGAGGCCGGCCGGTCAGTGCGTGGTCGACCCGGTGGCGACCGTCGCGGCGGCGGACACCGAGGCGAGCATGACGGCGTCCACGAGGTCGCTCGCCCAGCGCAGCACCGCGGCGTCCCGCAGCGGCGCCCCGCCGATCCGGTTCTCCTTCGGCCGGGGCACCAGCACGCTGCGCACCTGCGGCTTGACGATGCTGCCCGGGTACAGCCGCTTCAGCCGGACCTGTGCCGACTCCGGCAGCTCGACCGGCGAGAACCGCACGTGGTTGCCCTGCGGGGTGACCTCGGTGAGCCCGGCCCGCCGCGCCAGCACCCGGAACCGGGCCACCGCCAGCAGGTGCTCGACCGGCTCGGGCGGCTGACCGTACCGGTCGACGAGCTCCTCGCGGACGGCGTCCAGCGCGTCGTCCGTCATCGCCTCGGCGATCTTCCGGTAGGCCTCCAGCCGGAGCCGCTCCCCCGGGACGTAGTCGTGCGGCAGGTGCGCGTCGACCGGCAGCTCGATCTTCACCTCGGCGCGCTCCTCCTGCTGCTCGCCGCGGAACTCGGCGACGGCCTCGCCGACCAGCCGGACGTAGAGGTCGAAGCCGACCCCGGCGATGTGCCCGGACTGCTCGCCGCCGAGCAGGTTGCCCGCCCCGCGGATCTCGAGGTCCTTCATCGCCACGTGCGTTCCGGCACCGAGGTCGGTGTGCGCGGCGATGGTCTGCAGCCGGTCGTGGGCGGTCTCGGTGAGCGGACGCTCCGGCGGGTACAGGAAGTAGGCGTAGGCCCGCTCCCGGCCCCGGCCGACCCGGCCGCGCAGCTGGTGCAGCTGGGACAGGCCGAGCAGGTCCGCCCGCTCCAGGACCATCGTGTTCGCGTTGGAGATGTCCAGGCCGTTCTCGACGATGGTGGTGCAGACGAGGACGTCGAACTTCTTGTCCCAGAAGTCGACGATCACCTGCTCCAGCCGATGCTCGTTCATCGAGCCGTGCGCGGTGGTGATCCTGGCCTCGGGCACCAGCTCACGCAACCGCCGGGCGGCCCGCTCGATGGACTCGACCCGGTTGTGCACGTAGAAGACCTGGCCCTCGCGCAGCAGCTCCCGTCGGATCGCCGCGGCGATCTGCCGCTCGTCGTACGCCCCGACGAAGGTCAGCACCGGGTGCCGTTCCTCCGGCGGGGTGGCCAGCGTCGACATCTCGCGGATGCCGGTGACCGCCATCTCGAGGGTGCGCGGGATGGGGGTGGCGCTCATCGCGAGCACGTCGACGTTGGTGCGCAGCTGCTTGAGCTTCTCCTTGTGCTCGACGCCGAACCGCTGCTCCTCGTCGACGACGATGAGCCCCAGGTCGGCGAACCGCACCTCACCGGAGAGCAGCCGGTGGGTGCCGATGACCACGTCGACCGAGCCGTCGGCGAGCCCGGCGACGGTCGCCGACGCCTCGGCCTCGGTGGAGAACCGGGACAGCGCCCGCACCGTGACCGGGAAGTTCGCGTACCGCTCGGAGAAGGTCTCCAGGTGCTGCTGGACGAGCAGCGTCGTCGGCACGAGCACGGCGACCTGCTTGCCGTCCTGCACCGCCTTGAACGCCGCCCGCACCGCGATCTCGGTCTTGCCGTAGCCGACGTCCCCGCAGATCAGCCGGTCCATCGGGATCGGCTGCTCCATGTCGGCCTTGACCTCCTCGATGCAGGCGAGCTGGTCGGGGGTCTCCACGTAGCCGAAGGCGTCCTCCAGTTCGCGCTGCCACGGGGTGTCCGGGGCAAAGGCGTGGCCCGAGGCGGCCATCCGGGCCGAGTAGAGCCGGATCAGCTCCCCGGCGATCTGCCGCACCGCCTTGCGGGCCCTGCCCTTGGCCTTGGCCCAGTCGGCCCCGCCCATCCGGTTGAGCTGGGGCTGCTCGCCGCCGACGTAGCGGGTCACCTGGTCGAGGGAGTCGGTGGGCACGAACAGCCGGTCCCCGGGCTGGCCCCGCCTGCTGGGCGCGTACTCGATGACGAGGTACTCCCGCTGCGCCCCCTGCACGGTGCGCTGCACCATCTCCAGGTAGCGACCGACCCCGTGCTGCTCGTGGACGACGAGATCCCCCGGGTGCAGCTGCAGCGGGTCGACGACGTTGCGCCGCTTGCTCGGCATCCGGCGCATGTCCCTGGTGCCGGAGCCGGTGCCGCCCCGCTGCCCGGTGAGGTCGGTCTCGGTGAGCAACAGGAACCGGAGCCCGTCGGCGACGAACCCCCGCCCCAGCGCGGCGGTCGTGACGTGCACGACGCCCGGCTCGGGCGCGCCGTCCAGGACGGGCACCAGGCGGGCCGGGACGTCGGCGCCCGACATCACCTCCACCATGCGCCGGGCGGCGCCCTGGCCCTCGGTGGTGGCGACGACCCGCCACCCGTCGGCGACGAGGGACCGCAGGTCGACGAGCGCCTTCTCGGCCTCCCCGTGGTACCCGGCGACCTCGCGGGCGGCCACGGTGACCACCTCGGGCTCGCCCTGCTCCGGCCGCTCCGGCAGCCCCTCGGTGAGCTCCGTGTCCCGGCTCAGCGTGGTGAGGGTCCACCACGGGATGCCGGACGCGAGGGCGTGCCCGCGCACGTCGGCGAGCGGCTGCAGCGCCGCGGCGCCGAGGTCGACCGCGGACAGGTCGATCGGGGTGGTGTTCCCCGCGGCCGCGTTCTCCCAGGACGCCGCGAGGAACTCCGCACTCGTGGCCACCAGGTCGTGGGCCCTGGTGCGGATCCGCTCCGGGTCGATCAGGACCGTGTGGGTGCCCTCGGGCAGGACGTCGAGCAGCGGCTGCATGCCGTCGACGAGGGCAGGGGTCAGCGCCTCCATGCCCTCGACAGCGATCCCCTCCGCGATCCTCTCCAGCAGGTCCGCGACCCCGGGCAGCGTGTCCACCAGCGCCGCGGCCCTGGCCCGCACGGTGTCGGTGAGCAGGAGCTCCCGGCAGGGCGGGGCCCACAGCCCACGCTCCGCGATCTCCAGCGAACGCTGGTCGGCGACCGCGAACCAGCGGATCTCCTCGACCGTGTCGCCCCAGAACTCGAGCCGGAGCGGATGGTCCTCCGTCGGCGGGAAGACGTCGAGGATGCCGCCGCGCACCGCGAACTCGCCCCGACGCTCCACCATGTCCACCCGGGCGTAGGCCGCGGCGACCAGGCGGGCGGCGACCTCGTCCAGCCCGGTCTCGTCCCCGACGCACAGCCGGACCGGGTCGAGGTCACCGAGACCGACCACCAGCGGCTGCATGACCGCCCGGATCGGGGCGACGACGACCCGCACCGGACCGGCCAGCTCGTCCTCCGGATCCGGGTGGGCCAGCCGGCGCAGGACGGCGAGCCGCCTGCCGACGGTGTCGGACCGCGGGGAGAGCCGCTCGTGGGGCAGCGTCTCCCAGGCCGGGAACTCCACCACCGAGGCCGGTGGCAGGAGGCAGCGCAGGGCGGCGGCCAGGTCCTCCGTCTCGCGGCCGGTCGCCGTCACGGCGAGCACCGGCGTGCCGGCCCCCGTCGGAGGCTCCGCGGCGAGGGCCGCGACGACCACCGGTCGCGCCCCGGACGGCGCGACGACGTCGAGCAGGTGCACCTGCCGGGAGGTCGCGGCGTCCAGGACGGCCCCGACCCCCGGTTCGGTGCGCAGGAGGTCGAGCAGGCCGGGCACGGTCATGGTCATGGCAGGGTTCCAGGTAGGGAGGGGAGACGCTCTTCAGCGTACGCGCGCCCCCCGACGGTCCCGGCGGCCGTGGGCCGGCCACGCCGGCAACCCGGCTACCCGGCTGCCCGACGGGATCAGGGTGACCCCTGTCCCGGGATCCAGGCGCCCTTGGTGCACCGCGGGTCCCGCAGGGAGCAGCGGACGCTCTCCGGCTCCGACGTCACCCAGACGCTGAGGACCGCGGCGTCACCGTCCCAGCGGAGGACCTCCAGCACGGGCCCGTCGTCTCCGGATGACCGGTACAGGTGGGCCGTCCGCCCGGTGTCGACGTCGAGGACGGCCGGGGACCGACCCCCGACGAAGGCGTAGCGACCGTCCGGCGAGAGATCTCTCGGACACTCGGTCTCCGAACGCCACAGGTACCGGAGGGGGTCGGTGAGCGTGACCACCGCGCAGCCCTTCGGGTCCTCGAAGCGGACGCCGACCCGGTCGCTGAGCGAGGCGACAGCGACGACCCGGGTGCCCCGGGGCAGTCGCCCGACCACCGCGGGCGCAGCGGAGTCCACCCGCCACACCAAGGGCCGGTCGTCGGTCAACTCCTCGAGGCCCACGGCCAACAGCCTCGGGGCGAGGACGATCCCGGCCGACCCCCACCCCTCGATCCCCATCTGATGCAAGACCCGGGTCGTGGCCAGCACCCGGTCACCGTCGGCTGACCACGCCGTCAGGGTCAGCTCGTCCGGCAGCCTCGGGTTCCGCGCAGTGCCAGCGGGCTCGCCGATGACCAGGGCGGCGTAGGCGCGCCCGTCCGGGCTGGCGACGGCGTCGAGGACACCTCGCACCAGCGGGACGAACCGGGGGCGGGGGTCACCGTAGGTGATCCTGCCCAGGACCGCCCGGTAGTCCGGGCCCCCGCCGGCGCTGTGCCGGCGGATCACCAGGAGGTCGGTGCCGAGCATCCCGGCCTCCTCGAGGCACACCTCGGCGAGGCCCTCGGGCCGGGGGCGTTCGATCCCCTCCCAGGTCGTCGTGGGGCCCTCGCACTGATCGGCGTGATGAGCCCGGAACGAGGCCACCGGCATCGAGGCGAGCCAGGTGTCGACCGACGGAACGGTCCCGGGGCCGGCCTCGGTCGGGCTCACCGGTGGCGTGGCGGGCTGCACCGGCCGGTGGGCGCGGTCCAGCCCCAGCGACCCGGTCCCCACCCCGAGGGAGATCCCGACCGTGGCCACGACCGCGACCCCCGACAGCGCCGCCGCCGTCCGGCGGATCCTCCGGACCCGGCGCAGCCGGAGCCCGGCCCGGACGGCGGCGTCGACCGGTGACGGCTGCGGGACGACGTCGGCCGCCTCCAGGCTCAGGTGGCGGCTCACCGCCTCCTCGATGGTGATCACAGCGGGGCTCCCTGCGGGGTTCCGGGGGTGAGATCGGCGGTCTCGTCGAGCCCGGGGACCGGACCGACCGTGTCGGGATCCGCGCCCGCCTGCTGCACGTCGGTGACGCCCTCCTCGGCGAGCCGACGGCGCAGGATGGCGAGCGCCCGACTGCTGTGGCTCTTCACGGTGCCCACCGGGCAGCCGAGGACGGCGGCGATCTCCGGCTCGGTCATGCCCTCGTAGAACCGCAGCACCAGGACGGTGCGTTGCCGCCGGGACAGGGCCAGCAGGTGCGGTCGGAGGACGACGCGGTCGAGGACGGTCGTCGCCCCGTCCGCCACCTGGACCTCCGGAGGGCTGGCGACGCTCCGTTCCCGGCCGCGGTGTCGTCGCCACCAGGACGTGTAGGTGTTGACCAGGACCCGGCGGACGTAGGCCTCGGCCGCTCCCTTCCGGCGGATCCGGTCCCAGACGACGTAGGTCTTGGCCAGCGTCTCCTGGAGCAGATCCTCTCCGGCGTGCTGCGACCCGGTGAGCAGGACGGCGGTGCGGAGCAGGGCGTGATGGCGGGCGGTGACGAAGTCGCCGAACTCGCCGTCCGAGCTCATGGACTCGCTCCCTTCGCCGACCGGACGGCGCTCTCGCCTCCCGCTCGCCCCATCACGACGCGACGCGCCGCCGGATGGTTGCACCTGGGCGGCCCCCTCCCCCCGGGTTCCGGTGCCGGGTCCCGCTGCCGGGTCATCGGACCGACCCCTGACCGGTCCAGGAACCCGGTCAGGGGTCGGTCCGCCGCCGCCTGTCGATGAGGCCTCTCGATCAGGCGAGCGGACCGCGAGTCAGCTCACCACGAAGGTCGGGCTGATCGCCGCGGAGTAGTCGAAGACGGCGCCCGCCGTGAGCTTGAACGAGGCCACCACCTGCAGAACGTCTCCCTCGAGGGCGTTCGCCCAGCCGGACGGAATCGTGACTTCGATGATCTTCCGCAAAGCGACGCCGCTGTTGTCGGGCGAGATGGACGCGCCATCCTTGACGACGGTGACGCTCTGGCACCTGGTCAGGTTGACGACACCGACGACCATGTCGTACTTGGTGACCAGGGCGTGCATGGCTGAACCGACCTCGACGTCGGCCACCACCTTGAACTCCGCACCGAGCGACACGTCGTCGATGGTGAATCTGGCCGGAGCCGGGTCCGGGTCGGCGACGTAGACGAGCTTGATTCCGGCGTCGTAGGCGTTTGGCATGACGAATCGCCCTCCTGATGCGTCGAGAAATGCGGGACAATGACAGGCCGGATCGCCTCGCCACGCAGGCGGGGTGTCGTTCCGGCGGGGAGTACCGTGCCGTTTCTCGGGAATGCCTCCGCCCCCCCTCACCACGAATGGGCGTGACCCGGCCGACGTCCACCCACGTGACGTCCCGAAAGGCATTTGTTGTACGACGAGCAACACCGGGTGGGGATACCACCGCGGCCGACAGAGAATGAACAACGGACCCCGAGGCATACCGAGAGCCCCCGGAGCACGGCCGATCAACCCGCGTATTCATTCCTTGTCACTGGAACTCAAGGAGTTACACCCGGATGCATACCCAGAGTAGCACCGGGGTCGCCGGGAATCACCAGAAGAGTCTGATGGAATGGTCAATCAGACATCGACCGGATTGGATCCCTGTCGAATCCGGTCAGTAACTCGTTCTCGCTGCTCAGCCACATGATCTGCCGTGCGGACGAACGATGCCGGAGGTGGCGACACAACTCCCCTCAAACCGTTATGTGGCTCTTCAGAATCCAGGGTGTAGTCGCGGTCTGAAGCCGCCGGCTTCGAGCAGGCTGCGGGTGATGTAGTTGGTGAGGTTGCGGAAGCCGAGGGCGGTGCCGCGTAGGTGTTCGAGGCGGCCGTTGATGGCCTCCGTTGGGCCGTTGCTGGTGCGGGGTCGGTCGAAGTAGGCCAGGACGTCGCTGGCCCGTCGTTTGAGCGTGCGGCCGAGTCGGCGTAGCTCGATCAGGGCGGCCGGGACGCCGCGGCTGAGGGTGTCGATCACGGACTGCATCAGTTGGCGGCCACGGGCGGCGTCGGGGTGACGGTAGGCGGCGATCATTCGCTGGTAGATGCCCCAGGTCGCCTCGACCTCGACGTGGGACTCGACGGCGAACAGGTCCTGCAGGCGCTTGGTCTGCTTGTCGGTGAGCAGGTCTGCTCCGGTGTGCAGCATCCGCCGGGCGCCGTAGAGCGGGTCCCCGGTGCGGCCCCGGTGCCCGCAGGTGTCCTGCTGGACACGCCGCCGGCAGCCGTCGAGGGCCTCGCCGCCCAGACGGACGACGTGGAACGGATCCATGACCGCGATCGCGTCGGGCAGCTCGGCGGTGGTGGCGGTCTTGAAGCCGGTGAACCCGTCCATCGCCACGACCTCCACCTGGTCACGCCATGCCTGCCCACGGCTGGCCAGCCACTGCCCGAAGGCCTGCTTGGAGCGGCCTTCCACCATGTCCAGCAGCCTCGCCGAGCCCGTCTGGTCTCGCACCGGGGTCAAGTCGATGAC
>JAAYAH010000259.1 GCA_012719445.1 Actinomycetales bacterium
CTTGGGTTCAGGCTTCAGCGCAACACGGATCTGCCGGGAGGCGTCGTGGTGCTGCGTTCGTATGGGTTGGGGTTGGTGGCTGCTGGTATGTCGGTGGATGAGGTGGGCAGGGTCCTGGCGAGGGACCGGTGCTCGGTGCAGCGGTGGGTGCGGGCCACGGGTGTGGGCGCCGACCGGCTGGCCTGCCGACCGGAGCTGTTACCGGCTGGGTTCCTCGACGGCGGGTATGTCGATGCCCAGGGGGTGCTGACCCCGGCCGGGGAGGAGCTGATCGCACCGGTGCGGGCGGCCGGGCAGGTCGGGCAACCGGCCAGTCCCGAACGCCGTGCCGAGGCGTTCGGGATGCTGGCCGAGGGACAGACCTTCGGGCAGGTCGCGAAGGCGCTGGGCATCAACGGGGTGACCCTGTACCGGTGGGTCGCGGCGCAGGGCTGGTCGAGCCAGCCCGGGCCGGTGGGCGGGTTGGACGGCGCGTCGTGGGCCGCGGCCCGCGCCAGCCTGGTACCTGCTGTACCTATGGATGAGGACTACCTCGATGAGCGGGGCCGGCTGACCCAGGCCGCCCGGGGCGTGATCCAGCACCTGGTCGGTCGCGGCGCCAGCAACGCCAAGATCGCCGTGGTGCTGGGGGTGCACCGGTCCACCATCGGCCGCGAGCTGGCCCGGTTCCCCGACCGGGCCTCCTACCGGGCCCGCGCCGCGCAGAACCTGGCCGCCGCCGCCGTGGCACGCCCGAAGGCCCGGCGCCTGTCCTGTCCACGCCTGCGAGCTGAGGTGGTCTGGCGGTTGGACGAGAAATGGTCCCCCGAGCAGGTCGCCGCCCACCTGCGCCGGTCCTTCCCGGAGCAGGAAGATATGTGGGTGTCGCACGAGACGATCTACCAGGCGCTGTACGTCCAGGGCAAAGGGTCCCTGCGGGAGGAACTGAAAGAGGCCAAAGCCACCCGCACCGGCCGCACGAAACGCAAGCCCCGCTCCCAGCTGCCCCCGAAGGACTCCAACCGGTCCTGGATCGGGCAGGACAACCACATCAGCGCCCGCCCACCCGAGGTGCAGGACCGGGCCGTGCCGGGCCACTGGGAAGGAGACCTGGTCATCGGCGCCAGGGGCGCGACCGCGCTGATCACCCTGGCCGAACGCGCCACCCGCAACGTGCTGATCCACCGACTCCCGGACCGCCACGACGCCCCGACCGTGGCCCAGGCCCTGATCCAGATGGTCGCCGGACTCCCCGAGAGCCTGCGCCGCACCATCACCTGGGACCAGGGCTGCGAGATGGCCGACCACCTCGACTTCACCCTGGCCACCGACTGCAAGGTCTACTTCGCCGACCCCCACTCACCCTGGCAACGCGGCACCAACGAGAACACCAACGGCCTGATCCGCGACTTCTTCCCCAAGGGCACCGACTTCACCACGATCACCGACGAACAAGTCCGCGAAGCCCAGGACCTCCTCAACACCCGACCCCGCAAAACCCTCGACTGGGACACCCCAGCCGATAGACTCGCCGCACTACTCACAGTTGCGCAGACCGCTTGAATCCGCCCGCGGATCGGTCGTGAAGGATGCGTGCACGTGGACGGGTGGGCTCGGGACGTGGGCGGGGGGCGGTCTCCCTA
>JAAYAH010000260.1 GCA_012719445.1 Actinomycetales bacterium
TGTAGGGTCGGGGGCTGGCGCGGTTGCGTAGGTTGCTCCGTTTCCAGCCCCCGCCACTTCGATCCGTGCATGAGGTTCTCCCTCACACGGCTCTCCGACGCCGTTCACCGCCGGTATTCGGTCTTTCCCCGCCACGGCCGGTTCGGCCGTGGGGCTACAACGATTCCGCCAAGGCTGACCAGCCGAAGGTGCGCAGGTTGGCGCACCCCGACCAGCCACCGACCGAACCGGCGGCCGCGCGCATAGCGCTTGCTGAGGAACAGCCCCAGTCGTTTGTTCGCGTACCACTGTAGGTCAACGAGCCGGTCGCCGGAGTTGCCATACCTGAAGTAAGCGGACCATCCACGCAGGAACATGTTCATCTCATTCACCACCAGTTCGACAGGGATACGGAACCGCGATCTGGCCGTCAACTCCCTCAGCCGGTCTCGGGCCCGCTGCATCGCCTTGTCCGAGGGCCATCGGGCCAAGAAGGTGACCTGCCGTCGCCCCACTCGCGCAGGAGACCGCACCATACGGTGGTCAAAGCCAAGGAACGTCAGTCCCTCACCGCCGACCTCCAGATGAACGATCCGAGTCTTCGCGTCCTTCAGTTCCAGACCGAGATCCGCCAAGACTCCCCTCAGCCGCGCCAGCGCAGCATCGGCCTGCCGCTTGGACTTGCACATCACCACCGCGTCATCACAGTACCGAACCAGCACCCCATGCTCTCGCACCTGCCAGTCCCTATCGATCTGATGCAGATACACGTTACAAAGCAAAGGACTGATCACCCCGCCTTGCGGGGTTCCGGTCTGCGATTTCATGACCTGCCCGTCCACCATCACCCCAGCACGCAGCATCGCCCGCAGGAGCTTCAGGACAGACTGGTCGCACACGCGTTCCTCGACCGCTTGCATCAACTTATCCGACGGGATCGCGTCGAAACAGTTTGCAATATCCGTCTCCACCACCCAGACCCGACCCCGCCAAGCCTCATCGATGACGACTTGAAGGGCATCATGGGTACTCCGCTGCGGCCGGAACCCGAACGAACACGGCAAGAAATCCGCCTCGAACACCGGCTCCAGCACAATCTTGCAAGCAGCTTGCACCACCCGGTCCCGGACCCCAGGAATCGACAACGACCGCTTCTCCTCACTCCCCGGCTTCGGTATCAGAACCCGCCGAGTCGCCTGCGGACAGTACCGACCTTCCCTGAGATCCAAGGCCAATTCGTCGAGGAACCGGATCACCCCGTACTCCTCGACATCAGCCAAGGTGACGGCGTCGATACCCGGCGCGCCGTTGTTACGGCGCACCATGACCCACGCCCGCCACAGGACATCTCCGCGTGTCACTTTGTCCCATAGCGCATGGAACCGTCGCCGGGGATCGGCCTTGGCCGCCCGGTACAGCGTGTGTTGCAGGGCACGAACCGGGTCATCCGTCTCCACCCGCACCGTCTCCGGCGCCACCTGCTTCGACCGGGACCCCACTGCGGCGGGACTAGCCTCATCGGCACTCACCGGGTCCTCCTGTCTTTCGTCTGCAACCACAACGCATCGACGAAGTAGCGGCCCTTCCCTCACCGGTGGTTATGTTGTCCACCCGGCTCAATCAGTAATATGGCCGCCTCCGACTCCCTGCCCGACTACCGTTCACTTCCCGGCGTATACCGGTTATAGAACGACCAGCTTCCGGCAACATCAACCCACACGCAGGCCACCGGGCCGGACAGGGTCTCTCCTGTTCCTGTCGTTACTATCCGAACGTTCCGCGCCCCTTACGCCGAGGAGTCCTTCACGGCTGCGCTTCCAGGATCTACACCGTTTCCATGGCCTTCACCCTGAGGTTCGGGGCTCGGCTCTCCCTCTTTCCGCCTCACGACGGGACTTTCACGACGCGGCAGGCTTCGCTTCATGCTACGGACCGCTCGGTTGCTCCCCCTCAAGGGCTTTCGACGCTGGGCTTCGACACCGACGGTTACCCACGATGCCGCCAGCCTGCTACGGGGCCTCCTGGCAGCTACCCCGACCGGACTCACACCGGCAAGCAACGACAAGCACGGCCAGCAATCAACCGCTCACGCGATCAACCTCCAACCTTTCAGGACACACA
>JAAYAH010000261.1 GCA_012719445.1 Actinomycetales bacterium
GCGACCTCACCCGTCGACCCGTCCACCAGCGTCACCTGACCCACAGCAGAAGACGCCAACCACGCCTGCCCCAGCAACTCCTCCAACTCCGTGGGCGCATACCCCGACGCCCCCGACACCACCACAATCGCCGCCGACACCACCCCCACCACCGCCAACGCACCAACACCCCGCCGAGCCCCACCAACACCCGTCACCACGACCGCTGCCGTCCCGTCCTCGTCGTCCCGCCCCCGGCCGCCTGTCACCCGGCCGGTCGGCACCGTCCCTCAGCCGTGACGCGCTCCGTCGTCCCCGGGCGCGGACTCCCGCCGGGGGCGGTGCCGACCGGGACGCCGGACCGCGACGGCCCGGTGACGCCATCGCCTTCGCCGTCGACCGTCGACACGTGACCGGGCGGCGGCCATGGTGTCAGGGATCGTCGCCCGCGAACATGGCCGGAAGGACAGACATCGGGACATTTCCCGCGGGCAGCGGACGGTCCCGCCGACCGGCGGCCAAGGGAGTCGTGGGGTGATCCCAGTGGTGATCGCAGGGGTGATCGGGGATGGTCCGGGACGGGCGCGGGTCACCTCGATCCCGCGGGCAGGGGAGCCCTGGCCGCGAGGACGGCGGTCGCGGCTCCGGTGCGGGCCATCCGGTGCCAGCGCAGCCGCGACCCGACGAGCGCGGTGACCACCGACTGGATGACGACCAGGTAGAGGAACTGCCGGTAGACCAGTTGCTGGAGCGGGACGGTCCACAGCGGGCGGACGCTCTCGTCGTCGAGACGGAGCGCGAGAGCGGCCAGGACGAGCTGGATGCCGAGCATGCTCACCCAGATCAGGGTGATGGTCCCCCACTGCTGGAACAGCAGGCCGCACAGGGCGTACACGTCGGCCAGCGGGGCGGTCACCGGGAGGACGACCTGGAAGAGCATGAGGTAGGTCAGCCCGATCCGGCCCAGCCGGCCGCCGGGGCCGCGTTCCAGGACGGCCCGGCGGTGCTTCCAGACGCACTGGAGCGTGCCGTAGCACCAGCGGTACCGCTGCCGCCAGAGCTGGCGCAGGGTGGACGGGACCTCGGTCCAGGCGAGGGCGCGGCCCTCGTAGACCACCTCCCAGCCGTGGCGCAGCAGGCTCATGGTGACGTCGGTGTCCTCGGCGAGGGTGTCCTCGCTGATCCCCCCGACGTCGGCCAGTGCGGCGCGTCGGAAGGCACCGATCGCCCCGGGGACCGTCGCGATGCAGCGGGCGATGTCGAACATCCTGCGGTCGAGGTTGAACCCGATCACGTACTCGATGTGCTGCCAGCGACCGAGCAGCCGGAACCGGTTGGCGACCTTGGTGTTCCCGCTGACCGCGCCGACCCTCGGATCGGCGAACGGCTGGACCAGCAGGGGCACCGTGTCCGGCTGGAAGACGGTGTCCCCGTCGACGAGGATCACCAGTTCACTGGTGCACAGCGAGATCCCGTGGTTGAGCGCCGCGGGCTTGCCCCCGTTGGCCTGCCGGACCACCAGGACCCGGGGCAGGCCGAGACCCTCCACGATGTCGGCCGTGCCGTCGGTGGACCCGTCGTCGACGACGATCACGTCCAGGTCGGGATAGTCGGTGTCGAGGAGCGACCGCACGGTCGCGGCGATGTTCGCCGACTCGTTGTACGCGGGCACGATCACGGTGACCGGGAGCACCCCGGGGCTCAGCGGAGGCCTGCCGAGCCTGCGCCGTCCGCGCCGGCGTCGCCGGGGTCGCGCCGCGTGGACCAGCGCCAACGGCACCTGGACGACCATGCGGACGATGAAGATGACCATGCCGACGGAGAGCAGCACCGCCATGCCGGTCCTGGTCAGGGCGGCCGTGTCCTGCGCGGCCCGGGCCGACCTGGCCCGCAGCAGCTCCCCCCGGCTGGGCGCGGCAGGGGTCACCCGGGCCTTCGTCGCCCGGGACACTGTCGTCAACCGGTATCCCCGGTCCACCAGCCGGTCGACGAGCGGTCCGAGGGCTGCCACCGTCCGGGAACGATCCCCGCCCCCGTCGTGCAGCAGGATCACCGCCCCCCGCCCGGAGCGCGGCGTTCCCGCGTCGACGACGTCGGCGACGGTCCCGCGGCGCCAGTCGCCGGTGTCGGTGTCCGCGAAGCTGACCAGGTACCCGCCGCCGGCGACGTCCCGCAGTGCCATGAGCCCGGCGGGTGACATGGCCTCCCTGCTCGCGGTGTACGGCGGGCGGTACAGGGCCGCCGGTCGTCCGGTTGCCGCGATGATCGCGTTCTGGGTGAGGGTCAGCTCCAGGTGACGGCGCCAGCGGGGTTGGGTGGCCAGGTCGGTGTGGGTGAACGTCTGGGCTCCGACCTCGTGGCCCTCCGCCACCATGCGGCGCACCAGGTCGGGGTGCTGGTTCACTCGCGACCCGACCACGAAGAAGGTGGCCCTGACGTCGGCCTCGGCGAGGGCGTCGAGGACGGCGGGCGTCCACCGGGGGTCGGGCCCGTCCTCGAAGGTCAGCGCCGCCACGCGGTCGGGGACCGTCAGGTCCCGCCAGCGTCCGTCGTCGAGCAGGGAGAGCTGACCCTCCGCCCGGTCCCTGCTCCCCGCGGTCGGCACCGTGGTGACCCCGGAACGACCGAGGGTGGTGGCGTAGGCGTCCATGGCGAAGGCCGCGAACAGGGCGAGCAGCCAGATCCCGAAGACCACCCAGTGCGCCCGGGGTTCCGTGCGTCGCGCCGGGCGTTCGGCCGCGCCTCCCGCCGCGCTCACTGCTGCGGCTTGTTCCGCGCGGCCACCGGACCGACGCTGTCCGGTCGGCCGCCGGCGCCGGACCCGCGCGTGGTCGACGTCCCCGTGCTGCCCTCCGTCGTCGACGAGCGGGTCGCGGAGGCCTTGCCCCGGGCGGTGCCGGTCGGGGTGGTGGTGGCGGTCGTGGTGACGGGGACGGCGGCCGTCGTGGGGCCGGGGGACGGAGTGCTCGCCGGGGTGAGCGTCGGCGACGTCGACCCGACCGGCGACCCGATCGACGACCCGGGGCTCGCGGTCCCGGTGGCCGGCCGGTGGTACTCCGGCCAGCCGGGGAAGGCGTAGGGCCCGGGGGAGACCACGCCGAGGGCGAGGACGCACAGGTAGGTCACCAGTGCCGTCGCCAGCGCGTACCCCCCGGCCATGACGATCCACCGTCGCCGGCCGGTGAGGTCGAGGAAGATGGTCCGCGGCTGCGCCGGTGGCGTCCGGGGGGTGTTCTCGGCGTCCAATCGTGCTCCCGTTCCCTCAGGGTTCCGTGCCGGTGCTGTTCGGTGTCGGTGCTGTTCGGTGCTGTTGCCGTGGTGCCGTGGTGCCGTGCTGCCCGTGGGAGCGGGGCGGTGGTAGCCGGTGTCCCGGTCGCTCCGCCGCCCCGTTCCGTTCCCTGTCCCCCGACCACCCGTCCTCCCGAGGCGGTCGGGTGGTCAGGGGACGACGGTCACCTCGGTGACCTCCGCGCCCTCCGCGTCGAGCACGTGGACCGCGCAGGCCATGCACGGGTCGAAGGAGTGGACGACGCGCAGGATCTCCAGCGGCTGCTCGGCGTCATGGACGGGAACCCCGAGCAGCGCCTGCTCCCAGGCGCCCCGGTTTCCCGCGACGTCCCGCGGGGAGCCGTTCCACGTCGACGGGATGACGATCTGGTAGTTGGCGATCTTCTGGTCGGAGATCCGGACCCAGTGCCCGAGCGCTCCTCGCGGGGCCTCGGTGGTGCCGTACCCGGTCGCCGTGGCGGGCCAGCTCGACGGCTGCCACTTCGTGGTGTCGGCGATGGTCAGGTTCCCTGCCGCGATGTTGGCCGACAGCTCGTCGAGCCAGGGGGAGATCCGCTCGGCCAGCCACTGGGTCTCCAGTGCCCGGGTGAGCATCCGGCCGACGGTGGAGAACAGGGCGTCCGTGCCCAGACCGAGGGTGCCCAGCGCTCCGTCGACGAGCTGGCGGGCACGGGTGACGTTCGCCGCGTACGCGACGGCCATCCGGGCCAGCGGGCCGACCTCCATCACCGCTCCGCCGTACCGGGGGGCCTTGCCGTAGCTGTACCGGCCGGAGGTGTCCAGGGCCTCGAACGGTGGCGTCGGCCCGGTGTAGGCGACCTGGGTGACGCCGTCGGCCGGATGCAGCGGGGTGGCGCCGGTGTACCAGGACCGGGTGATGTCCTCGGTGATCCTCGACTGATCGAGGGTCTCGACGGAGCCGAGGCTCCGGTTCCTGATCACCCCGGACGGGAACAGCCTCGTCCCGTCCCTCTCGGGGAAGTCCCCGACGCAGAGCAGGTTGCCGACGCCCCGGCCGATGGAGGTCCAGGCCGGGTACGACCTCGCCAGGAGGAGCAGGTCCGGGACGTACACCTGGTCGACGAAGGTCTTGATCGTGGCGGCGATCGCCTTCATCCGGCTGACGGACGTCGGGTTCACCGCCCGGCTGCTCGTCGGGTCGACGGCGGTGGCCATCCCGCCGACGACGTAGGTCTGCGGGTGCGGGTTCTTGCCGCCGAGAATCGCGTGGATCTTGACGAACTCGCGCTGCCAGTCCAGGGCCTCCAGGTAGTGCGCCATGAGCACAAGGCTCGCCTCGGGGCTGAGGTCATAGGCCGGGTGTCCCCAGTACCCGCCGGCGAACAGGCCGAGCTGGCCGGAGTCGACGAACGCCTGGAGCTTGGCCTTCACCGCCGCGAAGTACTCGGTGGAGTTGTTCGGCCACGCCGAGAGGGACCTCTGCAGGCTGCTGGCGGCCGCCGGGTCGGCGGTCAGTGCCGCGGTGAGGTCGATCCAGTCCGGTCCGTGCAGGTGATACAGGTGCACGACGTGGTCGTGGACGTACTGCGCGGCCTCCATCAGGTTGCGGATGATCCGGGCGTTGTCCGGGATCGTGATGCCGAGGGCGTTCTCCACCGCGCGCACCGAGGCCAGGGCGCTGACCGTGGTGCAGACCCCGCAGATCCGCTGGGTGAACACCCAGGCGTCCCGCGGGTCCCGGTTGACGAGGACGTTCTCGATGCCGCGGAACATGGGGCTGGTGCTCCACGCGTCGGTGACGGCTCCGGCGTCCACCTGCGTCTCGATCCGCAGGTGCCCCTCGATCCGGGTGACGGGGTCGACGACGATCTTCACGGTTTCTCCCACGGGACGACGAGGACGGGGCGGCATGATCAGTTACCCGGCTTGCGGACGTAGAACGGGGTGTTGCCGTCCCAGAACCTGCTGACCGTGCAGCCGACGCAGGGGTGTCCGGCGCCGATCGGCCACGACGTCTCGTTCCAGTTCCTGGTGTGGCAGTTCGCGAAGGTCCGTGGGCCCGCGCAGCCCATCCGGCGGAGGCACCAGCCCTTGCGGTGGCCCTCGTCACCCCAGGCGAGGACGTACTGGCCGGCCCGGAAGAACTCGTACCGGTCGCAGGCGCCCGCGGCATGGATCCGCTGGCCGTAGGCGAAGGTCGGCCGGCGACTGCTGTCCAGCGGCGGCAGGGTCGTGTGGGTGAGGTAGTAGACGATGGTCGCGACGAGGTTCACCCCGTTCACGGGGCACCCGGGCAGGTTGACCAGGTTGGCGATCCCGCTCACCGCGCCGGAGACGCCGGTCGCCCCGGTCGGGTTGGGTGCCGCCGCCGCGATGCCGCCATCGACGGCGCAGGAGCCGACGGCGAGGGTGAACAGCGCACCGGCCGTCGCCCGCCGGACCAGGCTGAGCCCGGTCTCGCCGTCGATGAGGCAGTGGACGCCGTTGCTCGCGGTGGGGATGGCGCCCTCGACGACGCACACGTAGCCACCCCGGTCGAGCGCCGCGTCCAGGGCCTGACCGGCGCGCGCCCCGGCGGGCGCCATCAGGGTCTCGTGGTAGTCCAGGGAGATCACGTCCAGCAGCAGGGCACTGATGCCGGGGTCGACGCTGCGCAACAGGGACTCGGTGTCCGCCGTGCAGTCCTGGGTCGCGATCCAGACCACCGGCAGTCGGGGGGCGGCGGCGACGGCGCGGGCGATCTCCCCGACCGGCAGGGCGAGCGCCGCCGCCATGGTGGAGCAGAACCCGAGGAAGGCGCGGCGGCTCACGCCGTGGGGGAGGGGAACGGAACCCACACCGGTGACCGGTGTCGGACCCGTCGCGGACGTCGTCATCGGTGGCCTCCTTGACCGGAGTCGTGGTGGCCACCGGTGTAATGCGTCGGGTGAACCCGAAGAAGAGGACCAAAGCCGCACCCGGGCATTCTTGACGGCTTCTTATGGTTCGCTTAACGGCATTTCCCGCGCTGCTCGTGATCGATTCGGATGGTGCTCCGGCGGCTTTTCGCGGTACCGCCGCCGGAGGTCACCGACGACGTGCACCGTCCGAATGACGTGAATCACCGTGCGTCGCCGATCGGGGGTCCCTGGAAGGGGGCGAGGCGCGGCGGGCCGGGGTGACCCGAGCGCCGCCGGCCGCTGCTCCGTCGTCGTGCCCCCCCGGAGGACCTCGTGGACGGGGCTGCCGAGGGGTAGCGTTCGTCTCCTCCCCGGCGGATCCGTCCGGGGCGTGGAGGTGACGAGGTGACGCGGAGACGGACCGCGGGGATCGCTCTGCTGGTCGGGACGGTGCTGGCGCTCGGAGCCTGCGCGGCGGGGCCGAACGTGGCGGCGGGCAGCGGCGCGGGGGACCCGGCCGGGTTCTGGCTCGGCCTGTGGCACGGCTTCATCAGCCCGATCACGTTCCTGATCTCGCTGTTCGACGACGACGTGAACATCTACGAGGTCCACAACAACGGGAACTGGTACGACACCGGATTCATGATCGGCATCGTGATGGTGTTCTCGGGGAGCGGCCACTCCGGCCGCCGGCGTCGACAGGCGAAGCCCTGTCGACGGGCCGCCGACGACTGATCGACGGATCCCTGATCGACGGCCGAGGGTGACGACGGGCCCCTGACCGGCCCGTCTCGTGCGTTACCCCGGGACGGCGCCCGAGGCGTCACTCGACGGTGAGCGCTCCCGTTCGCGCGATCTCCCCGAGCATCCGGGCGGACGGCCGGACCGTGCGCTGCTGGGTCTTCCGGTCCACCTCGATCAACCCGAAGGTCGGGGCGTAGCCATGGGCCCACTCGTAGTTGTCGAGCGCGCTCCAGTGCAGGTACCCGAGGATCGGCAGCCCGTCGGTGAGGCAGTCGTGGACGGCGGTGAGGCCACGCCGGACGAACTCCACCCGGTCTCTGTCGTCCGTGGTCGCGACGCCGTGCTCGGTCACGACGAGGGGTTTGCCCGGCAGCAGCGCCGCGGTCCGGCGCAGGGTCGCGGCGACGGCCTCCGGGCGGAACTCGTATCCCAGCAGGGTTCGCCGGACACCGTCGCGGGAGGGAGCGTGGCCGAAGTGCCGCATCCCCCGACGCACCGCCACGGGGACGATCACCCGCCGGAGTGCTGAGACGGCGATGACCCGCCGCAGCACCGGGGCGAGGGCGTCCGGGAGAGCGACCCGCTGCCGGGTGTAGGTCTGGATCCCGACCCAGTCGTCGTCGGCCGAGGCCTCGATGAAGACGTCCTCCGTCATCCGGCGCAGGTACTCCAGCAGTGGCGTGGCCCCGGCGTCGGCCTCCCACTCGGTGAGGGAGAGGGTCTGCCCGACCCTGGCCTCCGGGCGGGCGGTCCGGACGGCGTCCCGTGCCGCCAGGTGCGCCGCGATCAGCGCCTGGCTCGCCCGCTCCCACTCGCCGACGGTGCGTCCTCCGGGGGGGAAGCCCAGCGCGCCGAGATAGCCACCGAACGCGACCACGCCGGGCTCGTTGATCGTCGCGTACCAGTCGACCCGGTCGCCGAGAGCCTCCACGACCCGGGTGCAGTACCGGGCGAAGCTGCGCGGGGCCGCGGCGTCCAGCCAGCCCCCGCGCCGTCCCAGCCATGCCGGAAGGGTGAAGTGGTTCAGGGTCACGAACGGTGTCAGCCCCGCCTCCCGCACCCGGTCGGTCATGGCCAGGTAGTGGTCGACGGCCTCCTGGTCGATCACCCCTTCCTCGGGCTCGATCCGCGCCCACTCGATCGAGTACCGGTAGGTGTTCAACCCGAGCTCCGCCAGCAGCGCGACGTCCTCCGGGTACCGCTGGTAGTGCTCGCACGCTCGGCCGCTCGGCTCGTGGACCGGGGTGCCGGGCACCCGCTCCCAGGCCCACCAGTCGCTGTGCACGTTGTTTCCCTCGACCTGGTGCGCGGCGGTCGCGGCACCCCACAGGAATCCGTCCGGGAACCGAAGCTCAGGCATACCCCGATCCTCCCCCCACCGCCCGTCCGTGACCAGCGACCCGCGGCGACGTGGGGGTGAGGTGCGTCATCCGCCCGCAGGCGGCAACCTTTCCCGCCGCCCGGACGACTGGGAGGCACAACGCCGATCAGGGCTGGGACGCGCCGCCGCGTCGCCGGGAAGGGACGACATGCACGCTTCGACTCGACGTCCGCGGAGGGTCCTCGTCGCCCTGACCGTCGCCGGAACCGCGTTCGCCACCGCGATCTCGGCCGCTCCGGCCCATTCTGCGGTGGCGTGCACGGTGAACTACACCGTCTCGCAGTGGTCGGGCGGGTTTGTGGCCGACGTGCGGATCAACAACCTGGGTGACGCCGTCAACGGCTGGAGGCTGACCTGGTCCTTCACCGCCGGCCAGCAGGTCACCTCCGGCTGGAACGCCACCGTCTCCCAGAGCGGGTCGGCGGTGACCGCGACCAGCATGGGCTACAACGCCGCCCTGCCCGGCGGCGCCAGCACCGGCTTCGGGTTCCAGGGCACCAGCAACGGCACCACCAACCCCGTTCCCGGCAGCTTCGCCCTCAACGGCACCACCTGCACCGGCGGGGGTGGGGGTGGTGGCGGCA
>JAAYAH010000035.1 GCA_012719445.1 Actinomycetales bacterium
ACCTTGAGCAGCGGCGTCGACAGGTACGGCTGCTGCAGCGGCTCGGACGCACCCGAGCGGGCCGTGTCCTCCGAATCGGCGTCCTCGACGATGTCCATCGCGTCATCGACGGTGAGGATCCCCACCAACCGGTCCGAGTCGTCCACCACCGGCATCGCCAGCAGATCCAACGCCAGGAACCAGCGCGCCGTCTCCTCCGCGTCATCCTGCGCACCCGCGTACACCGGGGTGTTCATGAGCGTATCGACGCCCTCCTCCCCCGCCGCCGTGAACAGCGCACGCAGAGACGTCACCCCCACCAGCACCCGGTCCTCGGTGATCACCGGCAGGGTGTAGATCGTCTCCACGTCCCCGGCGACGTCCTTCAGTTTCGCCAGGACGTCGTCGACCGTCATGTCCTGGTAGATGTGCGGCACCTCCGGTGACATCCGTCGGCCGATGGACCCCTTCGGGTAGCCGAGGACCACGCCCGTGACATCGCGTTCCGAGTCCTCCAGCGCCTTGAGCAGCCGCTCCGCGATCTCCGCCGGGAGCTCATCGAGCAGGGAGACCCGGTCGTCCGGGTCCAGCTCCGCGAAGAACTCATAGACTGCCGTGTCCCCCAGCGCGTCGATGAGGTCGGCCTGGTGGGCGGAGTCGAGCGCGTCGAACACCCCGATCGACCGGCGCCGGGACAGCAGCCGCAGAATGAGCGCGGCCCGCGTGGCCGGGGAACGCTCGACCAGGGCGACGACGTCCTTGATCGGCGCCTCGTCCAGCAGCTCCGACAGTTCCTCGGCGCGCTCCGGCCGGATCTGCCTCTCCGAGCGGATGATGTGCTCGAGGCGGTCGATGACCTCACTCATGGGCCCTCCCTTTTCCGCAGGCCACACTACCCGACCGGCTGACCCGGCCCCCAGATCATCACCGGGTCGGTCGGCGCCCCGGACAGCAGGCTCAGCTCACATCCCTGCGGGCCGGTGATCACCTGGACCCGCCCGGCCGGGGTGTCCCAGGCCTCCAGCTCCACCGTGCCACCGAGTTCGAGCACCCGGTCCGGAAACCCGCCCGCCTCCGCCACCCGGATGTGGATGTCCGCCCACCGAGGGTCGTCGTCCCGCAGGCAGGACACCTCCTCGGTGATGCCGGCGCGGTCGGTGGCCACGTAGAACGGCGGCCCGCCCATGGTCACCACCGGGTCGTAGCGGGTGCCGATCCGCCACCGCAGCTGCCGCCGGTAGAAACGCCCGGTCTCCGCGACATCGAAAGTGCGGAACCCCACCCAGGCCGGGGTTTCCGGGCCGTCGTCCCAGCACGCGCCCGGCGCCGTCCCCGGCTGCCACAGCCCGACCACCCCCTGCACCGCGATGACGGCCTTCACTCCCAGCGCGCCCACCTGGGTCGGCGCCACCACCAGCTGGTCCTCGTCGTCGAGCACCCGGCCCAGTGTCAGCGTCAGATCCCGGACCTTGAGGTACGGCAGCCAGCCTTCCTCACGCCCGCTCGCCGGCAGGAGGCCCCCGACCGGGCGTCCGGCGCTGATGATCAACCGGTAGCCCGCCAGCCCGTCGACGTCGGCGAACTCCCAGCCGAACAGGGGCCCGTAGAACGTCTCGGCGGCGGCCGGATCCGGGGAGGCGAGTTCCATCCAAC
>JAAYAH010000036.1 GCA_012719445.1 Actinomycetales bacterium
CGACGTGATCATCTCTGAGGTCGGCGGCACCGTCGGCGACATCGAGTCGCTGCCGTTCCTCGAGGCGGCGCGGCAGGTCCGCCAGGACGTCGGGCGGGACAACGTGTTCTTCGTCCACGTGTCGCTGGTGCCGTACCTGGCGCCGAGCGGCGAGCTGAAGACCAAGCCGACCCAGCACTCGGTCGCCGCGCTGCGCAGCATCGGGATCCAGCCCGACGCCATCGTGTGCCGGGCCGACCGGGACATCCCGCCCGGCGTGAAACGCAAGATCGCTCTCATGTGCGACGTCGACGAGGAGGCCGTCGTCGCGGCCGTCGACGCCCCGAGCATCTACGACATCCCCAAGGTCCTCCACCGCGAGCGGCTGGACGCCTACGTCGTGCGCCGGCTCGGGCTGCCGTTCCGGGACGTCGAATGGACGGCCTGGAACGAACTGCTGCGGCGGGTGCACCGACCGGCGAACGAGGTGCGGGTCGCCCTGGTCGGCAAGTACATCGACCTCCCCGACGCCTACCTCTCCGTCACCGAGGCGCTGCGGGCAGGCGGCTTCGCCCACGACGCCCGCGTGGTGATCTCCTGGGTGGCCTCGGACACCTGCGAGACCCCCGAGGGAGCCCGGCGGGCGCTGTCGGGGACCGACGCGGTGTGCGTACCCGGCGGGTTCGGGGTCCGCGGCATCGAGGGGAAGGTCGGCGCGCTGCGCTGGGCGCGGGAGAACGGCGTCCCGGCGCTGGGGCTGTGTCTCGGCCTGCAGTGCATGGTCATCGAGTTCGCCCGGAACGTCGCCGGTCTCGCGGGGGCCAGCAGCACCGAGTTCGACCCCGGCTGCGACCACCCGGTGATCGCCACCATGGAGGAGCAGAAGGAGATCGTCGCCGGTGAGGGCGATCTCGGCGGGACCATGCGGCTCGGCGCCTACCCCGCGGTGCTCGTGCCGGGCACCCTGGTGCGCGAGGCGTACCGGGCCGACCGGGTGAGCGAGCGGCACCGGCACCGCTACGAGGTGAACAACGCCTACCGGGAGCGCCTGGAGAAGGCGGGGCTCGTGGTCTCGGGGGTGTCCCCGGACCGGTCCCTCGTCGAGTTCGTCGAGTTGCCGCGCGAGACGCATCCCTACTACGTGTCGACCCAGGCGCACCCGGAGTTCCTGTCCCGGCCCTCCCGGCCGCACCCGCTCTTCGCCGGGCTCATCGGAGCTGCCCTCGACCGGCAGCGTGCCGAGCGGCTCATCGAGGTGGAACCGCAGTCGGCGGCCTCGGCGTCGGACGATCACGAGTCACCGGTCGTGGTCCAGCGGCAGGCGGGTCCCGACGGGGCGTCGTCCGTCGCGGCGGCGGGGCCGACCCTCCCCGCGGTCACCCCGGCATGAGGGATCGCCCGGGCGACGTGGCTCCCCTCGCCGCCGCGGGGGCGCTGACCGACCTGCCCGCGTCACGCCGGGTCCTCGGCAGCGAGCGGGTCTTCGACGGCCTGATCTGGGACGTCGTCCGGGAGGAGGTCGACCTCGGCGACGCGGGCGTCGTCCGGCGGGAGTACGTCCGCCACCCCGGGGCGGTCGCGGTGCTGGCCCTCGACGAGGACGAGCGGGTGCTCCTGGTGCGGCAGTACCGGCACCCGGTGCGGATGGAGCTGTGGGAGCTGCCCGCCGGCCTGCTCGACGTGGCCGGCGAGCCGCCGCTGGACGCCGCGCGGCGGGAGCTGGCCGAGGAGACCGACCACCGCGCCGGGCGCTGGGACGTGCTGCTCGACTGGTTCAACTCTCCTGGCGGGATGGACGAGGCGATCCGGGTCTATCTCGCCAGGGATGTCTCTCCGGTCCCGGCCGGGCAGCGGCACACCCGGGACGGCGAGGAGCTGGGGATGCCCACCAGGTGGGTGCCCCTCGACGAACTGCTGGACGCCGTCCTCGCGGGGAGGATCCACAATCCCGCGACCGTCGTCGGAGTCCTGGCGGCCCGGACCGCCAGGCAGCGGAACTGGGCGACGCTCCGGCCGGCCACCGCCGCCTGGCCGGAGCACCCGCGGCTGGGCTGACGCCCGCACGTCCCCGGGGCGGCCGACGCCCGTTCGCGGGGCGGCCGCCGGACCGGGATCCCGCTCGCGGCCGACCCGTCGACGGTCACGAGGCCAGGGCGGGGCCTCGCAGCCGGACGCCCCAGCGGCGGGTCTCCAGGTCGGCGAGCGCCCTGGTCACGTCCGGGTCCTCCGCGTCCCAGGCCGCCACCGGGTCGTCGGAGACGGCGACCAGCTCGTGCAGGGGTCTGCCGGCGAGGGCCCGGAGGGCGAGCAGGTGCTGGCCGCCGGGGCTGGTGGCGAGCAGGGCGGTCGCGCCGGCCCTGCGGGCGAACCGCCACCGGAGCGCGGCCCAGACCGCCACCACGGAGAGGATGGGGGCGAGGGCGACGACCAGCCCCAGCACCGTGCCCAGCGTGGTGATGCTGTCACCGAGGTCCTGACCGGCGCCGGCAACCGACGACGCGGCGTCGCCTGCCGAGGTGAGCGGCGTGCTCAGCTTGTCGCCCACCAGGGGGACGCCCCCGGCGTCCCTGCCGGCCTCGGTGAGGTTGTCCGCGATCCCGGTCGCGCCCGACTCGAGCGTGTACCCGACGGTGCTCACCGAGGTGACGGCGTCGTGGACGAACCTGCCGACCTGGATCCAGACCACCACCCAGACCAGCACGAGGAGGTCGGTGACGAGCTGGACGGTGAACCTCAGCGGTCGGTCGGCGTAGGGCTTGATCCTCATGTGCTGCCTCTCTTGACGTCCGGTCCGGTTCCCCCTGGCCGGGCCAGCCCGGCCAGGCCGGCTGCCGCCTCGTCCACGAGGGCTTCGATCCACCGTCCAGGGTCCTCCCCCGGAGCGGCGGCACGGGAGAGGACCACGAGGTCGGCGACCGCGGTGAACAGCGGCCGCCGCCGGGCGTCCATGTCCCGCAGCATGCGCCCGAGATCCTCGTCGTAGGCCGGCCGGTGCCCGCCGTCGGCCTGGCGCCGGGCCAGTTCCGCCGGGTCGGCGTCCAGCCACACCACGGCGGCCGGTCCCAGCGCGGCGCGGCAGCGTTCGTCCTCGACGACGCTGGCTGCCGCCGCCACGACCGGCCGGGGCACGAGGTCCCCGCGGTCGTCCCCGCCGTGGCCTTCGTCGGCGTGGCCCTCCTCGTCGCGGTCCTCGTCGAGGGCCCGGAGCAGGTGGTCGGCCTCCAGCGCGTGCAGCCGGTCGGCCCCCTCACGCCGGGCCAGTTCCGCCGCAGTCGACCCGGTCTCCGCCAGCAGGTCGGCGTCGCTGTCCCGGAACGGGCGGCCCCACCTCCCCGCCAGCCGCGAGGCAACGGTCGTCTTGCCCGACCCCATCAACCCGACGACGACGACCGGGCACCGGGGCAGCGGGTCCGCCGCCGGACCCGTGCGCCCGTCGCCACCCGAGGGGGCGCCGTCACCGGTCGCCACGGTGTCATCCGTCACCACGGCATTGTCATCGATACCGCGGCGCGCGGTCGCCTCACTAGACTCGCCCCCGTCCACGGGCCGGTCCTGGCCGTGGACGAGGGAGGACTGACGTTCCCCTCGTAGCGTGGAGGCACCGCTGAAGAGGAGAGGCTGTGCCTGAAGTACGTCGCAGGTTCGATCCGGACTTCCGCGCTGGGGCGGTTCGGATCGTGAAGGAGTCACCGGGCAAG